>JALSHM010000306.1 GCA_026982235.1 Robiginitomaculum sp.
CATTGGAAATGATTGCAATTTGCGCGGCACAGATGATTATGCGGATATTGCAGGTGCAGATGTTATCATTATTACCGCTGGTTTTCCGCGCAAGCCCGGCATGAGCCGTGATGATCTGGTTTCCAAAAACCTAGGGGTTATCAAGCAAGTTGCCGCCGGGATAAAAGAATACGCACCCAAAGCATTTGTCATCTGCATAACCAATCCCCTTGATGCTATGGTGTGGGCGCTTCGGAAATACTCCGACTTTCAAGCTAAAAAAGTCGTCGGGATGGCTGGCGTTTTAGACAGCTCCCGTTTTCGCTATTTCCTCGCAGATGAATTTAAAGTCTCTATCGAAGATGTCTCCGCATTCGTTCTCGGTGGTCACGGTGATAGCATGGTGCCGCTGGTGCGCTATTCCACAGTTGCTGGTGTGCCGATCCCCGATTTGATCAAAATGAAATGGACGACCCAAGAGCGCATTGACGCCATTGTTGAGCGCACCCGTAAAGGCGGCGGCGAAATTGTTGGCTTGCTCGGGAATGGCTCGGCCTATTATGCGCCTGCTGAGAGCGCTATTGAAATGGCAAAATCTTATTTAAAAGATAAGCGCCGCATTCTGCCGTGCGCGGTAAAACTGTCGGGGCAAATTTCCGGTGTGCGCGGCCTTTATGTGGGGGCGCCTGCGGTTATTGGGAAAAAAGGTGTCGAGCGGGTTATGAATATCCGCCTCAACAAAACCGAGCGCGCCGCATTCCTAACCTCCGTAGCGGCGGTCGAGAAACTCATGGCCGACTGTACAAAAATGGATCCAGATTTGGCCGACTAGGGCAAATGTTTAATTCAGACATTATCTTAGAAACTGAGCGCTTAATCCTGCGCGAAATAGACCCTGAACATGATTTTGAAGCTTGGGCTGTGGCTTTCGCTGATCCGGATACGGTGCGTTATCTTGGCATAGAGGTTATGAACCGCCAGCAAGCTTGGCGTTCAATGGCTGTGAATATAGGGCATTGGGCAATTCGCGGTTATGGTTTTATGTCGGTGGTGGAAAAAGCCACAGGAAAATGGGCCGGGCGAATTGGACCATGGAATCCCGAAGGTTGGCCGCAACCAGAAGTCGGCTGGACCTTACATCCTGATTTTACAGGCAAAGGCTATGCCACAGAAGCCGGCGCGGCTTGCGTTAAATATGCATTTGAAACCCTCGGCTGGGACGAGGTTATTCACGTCATAGCGCCCGAAAATATTGGCAGTATAAAAGTGGCGGAAAAAGTGGGCTCCAAATATTTACGCACCATCCCCAATATCCCAGGCATGTATGAAAAGCCGTGCCTAATATATGGGCAGAGTAGAACTTAATTTTGCGTGCGGGGCTTATTTTTTGGCGCACGGTTTTCCGCCAACCATGCTTTAAATGCCTTTGCCACAATCACTGACCCTTCAGTGTTGAAATGGCTTTTATCACGGTAGGTCAAGTGGTCACCGACAATCCAATGGCATGTATGTTTGGTCGGGCAAATGGCGTCTTTAATAGAGAAGAATTTTGTTGGTGGCAGAGCCTTCTTCCATCTGTCGTCGTTATAGTATTTTACATATTTTGTCAGCTCAGCCTCTAACCCGTCGCGGCGTCCATAATTTGCAGCCAGGGTTTGGGGGTGTTCTGAAAATTTCGGGCGCACACCAAAGACTACATAATCTTGGTCGTATTTTTCAAACACGGCTTTGGTTTTGTCCCATGGCTTGCCCGGACTGCCACCTGTGGAGATGAGTACCAAATCATAACGGTAGTTTTTCAGCACATCGTCAAATACAAAACGGTTGTGGTCGTTACAAGTCTTGGTGTTTTTTGGTAAATGTATATTGCGAAGCAAACAGCCCGCTTTGGACAGTTGCAGTAAATTGACATCAGGAAATACTTCGGCCAATCCCGGCCATAAATCGGCAGAATAGGATGAGCCTACCAATAGATAAGTCGGCTTACCATTGTCAGGTAATAGCGATGGATCATAGCATGCGCGCGGAAAATTTTGCCAAATGTCTTTCTTGACTTGATAGCAAGAACCCATGCGGTTTGTAGTTTTGAAATCTTCTTTATAGGCAAGCAATTCGTTAATGCCTGCATCAAAACGGCTTGGCCAGCCTTTGGTGATTATGGCACTTGCAGAAATGGATAATATCAAAATAGCGGCAGAGAAATAACCAATGGGCGTTCCCAGATATTTATATAGCTTAGGGCTAGCCGCCGGGCGGCGAAAAGGTGTTTCCACGAAACGGTAAGAAGCGGTGGCCAAGATAATTGATGCTAGGATCAAGGCAGCCGCGAGGAGTAATGAGATCGCGCCCAGCACATGTTTGGTGAAGACATAGAGCGGCCAATGGACGAGGTAGAGGGAATAAGAAATCAGGCCGATTGCGACCATGGCGCGGTTCGCAAGTAAATTTTTGAGCCGGGATGCGGGGGCAAGGAAAATCAAAAGTGCCGTCCCAAAACATGGGATGAAGGCGGTAAGGCCCGGGAAACTGATTTGGTCTGTGTATAAAATAATTGGTACAAAGACCATGGCCAAGCCAGTTATGAATAAAAACTCGACCAGCATAGTTTTACCTGGTCTATATTTGTCCAGCCAAACCACGATTGCGCCAATGCCAAATTCTGACAGCCGGAAAGGTGTGAGATAAAATGCGGCGTCTACGTCTTTTTTCAAAACATATTCTGCGGCGAACAAACCCACAATAATCAAACTTGTCAGCACGGCCAAAATATGGGCGCGCCTAAGGTAAAGGACGCACAAGAAAATCAAAGCAGGCCAGATCAGATAGAACTGTTCCTCAACCCCCAAAGACCAAGTGTGCAATAATGGCTTGGTGGCGGCATCTGTATCAAAATACCCGGCTTCACGCCAAAATACGATATTGGACAAAGAGATAAGCGCAAAGAAACTTACCTTGCCGAGACGTTG
>JALSHM010000307.1 GCA_026982235.1 Robiginitomaculum sp.
AGCGGGACTTTTCGTTTTCTCCCACTCAAAATTATACAGGTTTTCTACGAAATTATTGCTCCAAGCCGTCGGGGTCGCTGTCCAAATACCCTCAAAGCCACTGGTGAAAGTATCTGGCCCCTTGCCCGTTCCGCATTTACTCGTCCAACCAAAGCCCTGCTTCTCAACACCCTCAGCAGCAGGCTCTGGCCCGACACAGCCCTCAGCCTTTGTCGCACCGTGCAGCTTGCCGATTGTGTGGCCACCAACGATAAGCGCAACAGTATCTTCATCATTCATACCCATACGCGCAAATGTTGTACGAATATCGTGCGCAGAAGCGAGAATATCCGGATTACCATCAGGCCCTTCGGGGTTTACATATATGAGCCCCATTTGAGAGGCGGCTAAGTCGCCCTCTAATTCCCTATCCTTTGAAAACCGTTCGGAGTCTAAGAATTTTGTCTCAGGCCCCCAATATACCAATTCAGGCTCCCAGGCATCAACGCGCCCGCCAGCAAAGCCAGCGAGTTCAAGACCTCCTTGTTCTAGGGCAACATTCCCAGCTAAAATCATGAGATCTGACCAAGATAGGTTTTGTCCATATTTTTGCTTAATGGGTAATAAGAGACGGCGTGCTTTGTCCAAATTGGCATTATCAGGCCAGCTATTGAGCGGCTCAAACCGTTGCTGCCCGCCATCGGAGCCACCGCGTCCATCACCAGCACGATAAGTCCCCGCACTGTGCCATGCCATACGGATAAACAAACCTGCATAACTACCATGATCCGCAGGCCACCAATCTTGTGAGCTTGTCAGTATATTGGCTATGTCGGCCTTAACGGCCTTAATATCTAATT
Source organism: Robiginitomaculum sp. (assembly GCA_026982235.1). GTDB lineage: Bacteria > Pseudomonadota > Alphaproteobacteria > Caulobacterales > Maricaulaceae > Robiginitomaculum_A. Next base: position 840 of record JALSHM010000307.1, read on the forward strand.
TCGCAAAAGCTTCAGCATAATTAAAATCAGGATTAGGGTTTGCTGTATATGTATTTTGACGCAACCGCGTTAAATCAACTTGGTCAGGCCACCAAAAATTTGGTGATTTGGGTATGCCTTCGGACTGTACTGGCCGCTTGCCCATTGAAGGGGGCTTCATACCGGGAGGCGTAGCGCTAGCCACCCCAAACATTAAAACTGTAGAGGACAATAAGGCAAATTTTAGTATCGACTTCATGACTAATTCCTTTGTTAAATTCATGCGTCCCCGAAAATATTTTCTGGGTCCGTATTTCCATTTCGTGAAAACAATTTCTCACATTAAAGATGACCTTATCGGCACATTGTGAAGAAGTAAATTCGAACATTCTTATGGTAATGATAAGCAAAACATATGAAACTTGCATTGGTTTTTATGAAGCCGTGCATAGTTTTCTTAAATTTGAAGCACGGATTCTCAACAATGTTGTTGTGCTTGGGCATTTTTGACAATCAGCTTGGCAATTTTCTCTAATAATATGACACGGGGATAGTTTTTACGATAGGTTAGATATAAGCGTCTTGAAGCGCCAGCGTCCTCTAACTTTCTAATCACCACATTTTCATGAAATTGCGCTTGCTTGCTCACGGCCATATCTGGTGCCAATGTTATACCTTGCCCGCCCGCCACCAGGTTTAGGAGCGTGGTTAAATTGGTGACTTGCATTTCTTTATCAGAAAGTGGCGTCAAGAGTTTACACACATCCATAGCTTGGTCACGAAAGCAATGTCCTTCAGTCAGGAGCAATAATTCATCGAGTGGTAAATCGGCAGTATATATTTTCTTTTTACGCGCCAGATCATGGCTTTTAGGCATCACTACCCAAAAAGGGTCATCAAACAATTTTATATATGCGAGCCGAGTGCTATCAGGCTCGGTTGCCAAAATCCCTGCATCTAGCCCACCTGTAAGTATGGCCTGCTCTAATTGCGTGGTTACGCGCTCTTCGAAATAGACGGACAGCTTGGGAAACTCAATTTGCACCTGCCCAAATAGGCATTCCACCAAATACGGTGCGATAGTCGGAATTGCCCCAATACGAAATGCACCTGCGAATGGGTCACTAGCCGCATCGGCCACCAAACGCATTTGCGCGATTACCGATAAGGCCTGATCTGCCAAACTTATGATTTCCTGGCCGATATTTGTAACCCGTACAGAGCGATTATCGCGTTCAAACAAGATAATGCCCAGCTCTTGCTCCAGCTTCTTAATTTGCCCAGACAATGCAGGTTGGCTGACATTGCAGTGGGCAGCAGCTTTACCGAAATGAGCAAATTTGGCCACCGCCTGTATATATTCCAAATCTCGAAGGTTCATAGCCAATGCTTATCATTAAAATGTATTCATTCCGCAATACTAATAATCAGATTGACACAAAACACAAGCAAAACTGATAGAATGGTAAAAGCCTCTAACCGCGCACCAAAATCTTCAATGTCTGCTCTACCGTATCTAGCCTGACCTTTGGGTCGTGCAAATGTGCGGGGACGAATATGGTTTGATCCGCCCGCAAGCGCCAATTTGGGTGGGACTGCATAGCGCCGAGGATAACTGCTGGGTCTTTGATGTCTTGGTGGCGGAATGTGAAGACTACGCCCTTTGGCCCTGCGTCAATTTTCGCAACTTTGGCCGTACGGGCGAGGCGCTTAATGGACATGACCTGCAACAGATAATGCACTTCTTGCGGGAGCGGGCCAAAGCGGTCAATCAACTCTGCGGCGAAGGCATCGCCGGCTTGCGCGTCTTCTAGCTCGGACAAGCGGCGATAAAGGGACAGGCGCACATGCAGGTCTTCCACATAGCTCTCAGGTATCAAAATCGGCACACCAACATTAACCAATGGCGACCAAGACCGGCTAGTAACACTTTCATCTTCGCGCAGTTCAGCTACGGCTTCTTCGAGCATATGTTGATAAAGTTCCACGCCTAAGTCCTTGATATGACCGGATTGTTCTTCGCCCAGCGGATTACCGCCGCCGCGCATATCCAGATCATGACTGGCCAAAGAGAAGCCTGCGCCGAGCGTGTCTAGTGACTGCAATATTTTGAGCCTTTGTAGCCCGCCCTTGGTCATAATGTGTTGCTGTGGTGTTGTCATATAGGCATAGGCACGAACCTTGGAGCGCCCGACCCGACCGCGCATTTGATAAAGTTGCGCCAGACCAAATCTATCGGCACGGTAAACTATCATAGTATTGGCAGCGGGAATATCCAGCCCGCTTTCAATAATGGATGTAGAGAGAAGCACATCATATTTACGGTCATAAAATGCGGTCATCACGTCCTCAAGGGCGGATGGTTTCATCTGGCCGTGAGCCATGACATAGCTAATTTCGGGCACAAATTTGCGCAAGAAGTCCTCACAGCGGCGCAAATCCGCAATGCGCGGCACCACGAAAAAGCTTTGCCCGCCCCGATAGCGTTCGCGCAACAAAGCTTCGCGCAAAATGACCATATCCCACGGCGTGATATAGGTACGCACCGCCAAACGGTCCACGGGCGGGGTTGAAATAAGCGACAAATCCCGAATGCCCGACAGTGCCATTTGTAGCGTACGTGGGATTGGGGTGGCTGTTAGGGTCAAGACATGAATATTTGCTTGCAATGCTTTAAGCCGTTCTTTGTGCCCGACCCCAAATCTCTGCTCCTCATCGACAATCAGCAAGCCTAAATCTGCGAATTTAACCGTCTTGGCCAACAAAGCATGGGTACCGATAATAATATCGCATTGCCCATTTGCCAATTCTTCTCGCGCCGTTTTGGCGTCTTTGGCGCTCACCAAGCGCGAAAGTTGGTGGATTTTTATGGGCAAGCCTTTAAAACGCTCTGTGAAAGTCATAAAATGTTGGCGCGACAGCACGGTCGTCGGCGCCACGACCGCCACTTGTTGCCCGCTCATAGCCATAAGATAGGCGGCGCGCAAAGCCACTTCGGTTTTGCCAAAGCCAACATCGCCGCATACCAGCCTGTCCATAGGACGGCCACGGGTCAGATCGCCAACCACATCTTCGATTGCCCCCATCTGGTCTTCGGTCTCGACATAAGGGAAGCGGGCGCAGAACTCTGCATATTCGCCTTCATTGACCACGACAGGGTCACAGGTTTTTAGGGCGCGGGCAGCGGCGATTTTAATCAAGCGCCCCGCCATGTCTTTTAGGCGTTGCTTGGCCTTGGCCTTGCGCGATTGCCACGCCGTACCACCGAGCCTATCCAGTACTTGGTTCTCACTACCCGCCCCATACCGAGACAGAAGCTCAATATTCTCCACGGGCAGATAAAGCGTGCTCCCGCCTGCATATTCGATCTCAAGACAATCATGGGGCGCATCTTGCACGGGCAGGGTTTTCAGGCCGATATATCGCCCCAAGCCGTGGTCAATATGAATGACCAAATCACCCTCAGACAGCGCCGAAACTTCGGCTATAAAATTCTTGCCCTTACGACGACGACCACGGCGCACCAAGCGATCCCCAAGAATATCTTGCTCGCTCAATATACTGAGGTCACCAAAGCTAAATCCGTTCTCTACGGGCAGGACAATGCGCTTAATCTGCCCCGGTTTAAGCCCGGCAATATCGCCAGCCGCATCTATTGAGCCAATAACCAAATCATGGTCTGCAAACACACCGCCGAGCCGCTCGCTAGAGCCGTCCGTCCACGATGCCAGCAAGACTTTTTGGCCAGATTTCGCCAGTTTTTTGAGATGTTTGGCGGCGATTTCAAAGACATTCATCCCCTCTGTTTGCCGTTCCTGAGAGAAATTTCGGGCAGGTTTCGCCCCCATATTCATGGTGTTTTGAGACACCGCTAAAGAAAAAAGCGAGTGATTACGTGTGGTTAGACTGGATTGCTGATCTGCCAACCCCTCACTGGTCAAATAAAGCCGCTCTGGTGGTAATGCCCGATAGGCCGAATCTTCGCCCTCGTACTCAGTGCGAGCTTGATAATAGTCTGCAATCAATTTATCCCGTTCGGCTCCGGCCTCAGCGCACAGCGCATCATAGGCCCATAAAGTCGTATCTGGCACATAATCAAACAAGGTTTCGAGCCTTTCCGTGAACAAGGGCAACCAATGTTCTAGCCCCTGATAGCGGATGCCTTGGCTAACTGCCGCATAGAGCGGATCATTGCTCAGCCCGCCGCCAAAAGCCGCAATATAAGATGTGCGGAATTTGGCGATTGATTGTGGGTTGAGGAAAACCTCGCTTACGGGTGCAAGATCTATACATGTGTGGCTCGCCAATGAGCGCTGGCTATCCGCATCAAATGAACGCAGGCTCTCTAACTCATCGCCAAAGAAGTCCAACCGGACCGGCTCATCAAAGCCCGGCGGAAACACATCAACCAGAGAACCACGCAGGGCGTAATCCCCCGGTTCAATCACGGTAGAGGCGCGCGTATAGCCGTTCATGGAGAAATATTGTTCTAAGTCTTCGCGCTTAATCTGCTCACCGGGCACAAGCCTCAGCCCGGCTTTGCCCATAACGGCACGCGGCGGTACTTTTTGGGTTAGGGCGTTGATTGTGGTCACCAAAATAGTCGGTTTATCTGCTTGCAAATGCAAAAGCCTGTGCAAGCACCCTGCCCGTCTGGCGGCGATCATACGGCTCGGCGATATGCGGTCATAGGGCAAGCAGTCCCAAGACGGAAATTGCAACACCTCAATATCCACATCCAAGCCTTGGGCAAAAAACGAGACGGCACTGCGAAACGCCACGGCGCGGGCTTCATCTCGTGCTACAAATATGTTCAACCCGCCTCTACGCTTTGCCGCCTGTGCAAATATATAGGCATCAGCCCCCTCGGCCAATTCCCCAACCTGCCAAGCCCCCTTGGCGTCTGCATATGTCTGAACGGCTTGCATTATTTCAAAATATCAGGCGTGAAGTTTTTCAGCTTGGTGAATAACGGCGTATCAAATTCAGTGGGTGTTGGTTGCGCGCCTGTTATCCAGTCATAAATATCGTGGTCTTTTTCTTCGAGCAAGGCTTCGAATTGCCCTAGTTCCATATCATTTAACCCCGCCGCATGGGCTTTAGCAAAGCCGCCCAAGATAAGGTCAACCTCTTTAAACCCGCGATAATTGGCGCGGTGAACCAGTTTTTTTATGCGTAATGCATCAATCATAAAAACCTCTAACTCCCTATTTGTCATCCCGGGCAAGCCCGGGATGACATGATTTGGGCGTTGATTCTCCAAAAAACAAACACCTAAACATATGCGGCTTCATAGTCTATGATTTACTTGATGTCAGCGACAACCTTGTTCAAAATGAAATTATGAGGCCAGATATTTTATTTCCGTTGTTTGCAGACATTAGCACCGTGTCCGGTGTTGGGCCGCGCTCGGCGGATTTGTTGGGCAAAGCCATGGGACGGCGCATCCGTGATGTGGTTTTGACCCCGCCCAGTGGCTTAATCGAGCGCAAACGCTTACCCGGTATATCCAGTGCGGTTGACGGCGATATGGTGATTTTAAAAGTGCGCGTTGGCACCCACAGGCCGGGGGCTACACGGCGCTTGCCCTATAGGGTGTTTGTTTCAGACGGCTCAGGACAGTTAGAACTTACGTTTTTCCATGCGCGGCCTGATTATTTGCGCCGTCAACTCCCCGAAGGTGCAGACGTGATCATTTCGGGCAAGATTGAGCATTTTCGCGGCCAGCCGCAAATGACCCATCCGGATTATATACTGCCCCTTAAAGACGCTGGCGACATCCCTGAATATGAAACCATTTATCCGCTCACCTCTGGCCTGTCGCAAAAAATGGCACGCAAGGCGGTTATTGGTGCGCTAGAGAAAACTCCCGAACTGCCAGAATGGCTGGACCCAGCCATGCGCGCCCAGAACCAATGGCCAAGCTGGCTAGAGGCTATACAGAGCCTTCATGCGCCCGCCAGCAAGATAGAAGCCGGCGAAGATACCCTGCACCGCCGCCGCTTGGCCTATGATGAACTCCTGGCGCGGCAATTCGCTTTGGCGCTTGTGCGTGAACATACCCGCGCTAAATCCGGGCGCAGTTTCAAAGCCACAGGCGAATATGTGCGCGAAGTCCTAGACGCCGCCCCGTTCAAGCCAACAGGCGCACAATCGCGCACATTCGCAGAAATCAAAGCCGACTTAACAGCGCCCACCCGCATGGCGCGGTTGCTACAGGGCGATGTGGGGGCTGGCAAAACATTTGTCGCTGCCCTTGCTAGCGCTCATGTCTGCGAAGCCGGGGCGCAAGTGGCGATTATGGCACCCACAGAAATCCTGGCACGCCAGCACAAAAAATCCCTGGAAAGCTTCCTCGCGCCCGCTAACCTGACCGTCGAAGCCCTCACTGGGCGCGATAAAGGCGGGCAGCGCAAGGCTATTTTATGCGGTCTGGCCGACGGGCATATAGATGTGATATGCGGCACCCATGCCCTGTTCCAAGAGCATGTAGAATTTGCCAATTTGGGGCTCGCCATCATTGATGAGCAACATCGTTTCGGCGTGCGCGACCGATTGCGCCTCAGCCAGAAAGGCCAAAAGCCAGACATATTGGTGATGACCGCCACCCCCATCCCGCGCACCCTTGCCCTGACCTCTTATGGGGATATGGATATTTCAAGGCTTGATGAAAAACCTATGGGGCGCAAACCCATCGAGACACGTATTGTGCCCGTGGAGAAAATGCACGCGGTTATGGACGGCTTGCAACGCGTGCTAGACAAGGGTGAACAAGTTTATTGGGTTTGCCCGCTGGTGGAGGATTCGGATTTAATTGACCTAGCCTCCGCAGAAGAACGCTATAGGCACTTATCCGCACGGTTTGGAGACCGGGTTGGCTTATTGCACGGGCGGTTAAAGCCCCAAGAGAAAGAAGCCATATCGGAAAGCTTCAAGCGCGGACAATATGATATTTTAGTGGCCACAACAGTTATTGAGGTCGGGGTCGATGCGCCGGGTGCTACGGTCATGGTGATTGAACATGCAGAACGCTTCGGGCTGGCGCAACTACACCAGCTTAGGGGTCGGGTTGGGCGTAATGATAAACAATCATCCTGTATCCTCCTGTATAAAGGCCCGCTTGGGGTCAATTCCAAGGCACGGCTCAATATTATGCGCGAGACCGAAGACGGGTTTCGCATCGCCGAAGAAGACTGGAATTTGCGCGGCTCAGGCGATTTGCTCGGCGCACGGCAAAGCGGCCTGCCCGATTATAAGCTGGCCAATCTCGATAAACACAAATCCCTGCTAGAAACCGCCGTCACAGATGCGCGACATTTCGCAGCCACAGACCCAAATTTAGCCAGCGAACGGGGTAAGGCTATGCTGAACTTATTGTATTTATTTGAACAAGATGTGGGTGTGAAATTGATGCAGTCTGGATGATGTTAGCATTTTCTGTACCCTCCCTAAATTCCGCTCATACCCGGCCACGACCGGGTATCCAGCAAATAAAGGGCGAGCAAAGCTCGCACATTCTTGTTAGAACTGGATTCCCGTTTGCACGGGAATGAGCGGGTTTTAGGAGGGCTTTAATTACATACTCGGCGTCGGCCCTTCTATTTTCTCCAAGTCTTCATCGGACGTTACCATACCGCCAGAAATAATCATTTTAGCACCCTCTTCCGGTGTCATATTCAGGACTTTTAAATCCGTACGTTTGACAAAAAGCAAAAACCCGGATGTCGGGTTGGGCGTAGTCGGTACAAATACGCACACATAGCCGTCTTTCAATTCTTCACGCGGTGCCCCTTTGAGATCAGAGGTGATAAACCCGACTGCCCATAATCCTTTGCGGGGGTATTCCAATAAGCACACTTCCTTAAAAGCTTGATCTTTTTGGTTTGCCATTGTCTGGACAATCTGTTTGAGGGTTTTATAGATATTGCGCACTAATGGCACGCGTGAAACCAAATCCTCCCCAAGTCTCAACAGACGACTACCAAAGAAATTTGTTGCAAGCGCTCCCAACAACCAAAGTGCGATAACCGAAATAATGATACCAAGGCCAGGAATCGCGACCACCCATTCCGGCACATAATGTGACGGGATAAGCGGCTTAACGCGCGTATCCACAATATTGACAAACCATGTGATGAGCCAAATCGTGATACCAATGGGCAGAGCTACAACCACACCCGTGAAAAAGCTATTGCGCAAAGACGCAAAGAAATGGTGCTTTTTAGCGGGGTGTTCGGATGGCGGTTTTGTCATTTTGATGGCTTTCGTATTTATGTATGCTGTTGTAAGCTTGTTTAAGCGATTCAGTAAATAGCATTTTTGCAATAAAGGTGAAATTTGACCAAATTAGGGTATATACATATACGCATTATCATAAGTGTGCTTTTGGGTCTTCTGGCCTTATTGCTTATATTTGCGTCTTGGTATTACCGCGATGATTTATTTCGCTCTATATATGACCCCGGCGAGCCATTTCAAACTATGGACAGGCCAGTTGCACCGGTTTACCACAGCGCATCTGGCTGGTTACTCAGGCCTGACCCCAATATCGACCCCATAGACATCCCCGGCGGAGATGTTTTTGTTGTCTCCCCAACCCTGTTTTTAGGGCGCACACATTGGAATGCGCCAACAGATGACGCAAAGCTGGCCAGCCAATTTACCCATGTGGTTTTGCCAAATTATATATTGCCCTTTACATCCGCAGGCCGGGTCTATGCGCCAAAATACCGCCAAGCCGCCCTGTATACATTTCTAAACAACCGCGATGATTCGCTTCTGGCTATGGAATTTGCCTACCAAGATGTGCGCCGTGCCTTTACGGTGTTTCTCGCCGAAAATCCGCCGGAGCGTCCTATTGTGTTGGTGGGCTACGGCCAAGGCGGCCTGCATGTGCAAAGATTGCTGAGCGAGTTTTTCGGCGGTGGTAAGCTTAATCAAAAACTGGCGGTCGCCTATGTTATAGACCACCCCACGGTACTGGAGAACCTTGGAGAGATTAAACCCTGTGCCCGCAAACAAGACACAAATTGCCTAGTCGCCTTCGGGGCGTTCGAGCCTAAAGAGAAAAAACGCGCCCGGCGATTCACCCAGCGCACCTTGGTGTGGGATTTGGGCAATACGGCAAGGCCAAATATGCGTTCAGTCTCCGGGCGGCCACTTTTGTGTGTCAATCCGCTTCTTTGGACGATGGACACAGATTATGCCCCGCCGCGCCTACATTTAGGCGGGGTGGCCGCTGAAGGCTTAGGACTTGAGACCATGCCCGTACCTGTCCCCCAACAAACCGGGGCGCAGTGCCAAGACGGTATTTTATTACTCGACAAGCCGAAACAAAAAGCCCTGCGCAGACCTAGTCGTTTCGGCGGCAAATACCGCACCTTGCCGTCTAATTTATTCTATGAAGATTTACGCATAGATGCGAAAAGACGGGTTCAGAACCTTATTGACAAAGATATATTACCAAAACGGGCACCACTATTGGAGCTAGAAACCATTGAAATTGAGGACAGCCCCGTCACCCTACCCCTAAAGCCAATAAAACAGTAAATACAATAACTTACAGGGACTTGCTTAACTTATCGAACGCCATAATGTCGTTAAGGAGGTCTTCAAATTCGCCTGTGGGGATCATATTGGGGCCGTCCGAGGGGGCGTTCATGGGGTCTGGATGGGTTTCCATAAATATGGCGGCCACACCTATAGCAGCTGCGGCGCGGGCCAATGTGGGCACAAATTCCCGCTGACCGCCAGACGTACCACCCTGGCCGCCGGGTTGTTGTACAGAATGGGTAGCGTCGAACACGACCGGACCGCCAAAGCTCTTGAGGGTCGGCAAAGCCCGAAAATCCGTGACTAAAGTATTATAGCCAAAACTCGCCCCACGCTCACACGCCATGACATTGGGATTGCCCGCCTCAACCAATTTGTTCAGGACATTTTTCATATCCCAAGGTGCTAAAAATTGCCCTTTTTTCACATTGATGACCCGCCCCGTCTGGGCGGCGGCGACCAATAAATCCGTCTGGCGGCACAAAAATGCCGGGATTTGCAATATATCTGCAACCGCACCGACGCGTGTGCATTGCTCCGCCGTATGCACATCTGTGAGTATTGGCAGGCCAATTTTCTCTTTAATTTCGGCAAAAATCGGGAGCGCCGCATCAATCCCAATACCACGCGGCGAATGGATTGAAGTGCGGTTGGCTTTGTCATAGGACGACTTATAGACCAAATTAACCCCGACATTATCGGCGATGTCCTTAAGCATGCCCGCAGTCTCTAGGGCATGTTCCCGGCTCTCCATAGCGCAGGGGCCTGCGAAAATTGTCAAAGGCTTATCATTGCCAATTTCGTACGTCCCACCACCTGGTGTTTTCAAACTTATGGTCGCATTCATTTTAGTCATATAAATCTCCTGCCCCACATATGGGGTAAGCGTAGGGTTTTGCAAAGTGAAAATTTCGTATCAAACTGTTGTGAACATAAATTTATACACTTGAACACTTTTATACACTTGAACACGGGCGGCGAACAGCATAGCTGTATTTTCAAGGAGAGACAGAATGATCGCAAAATCCATTATCGACCTTATCGGCAATACGCCGCTCATCCGCCTGAATAAAGCATCTGAAATCACCGGGTGTGAAATTCTTGGTAAGGCGGAATTTTTAAACCCTGGTCAGTCCGTTAAAGACCGCGCCGCCTTATCCATTATCCGCGCCGCCGAAGCTGCGGGGACGTTGAAACCTGGCGGCACAGTGGTCGAGGGTACGGCGGGCAATACGGGTATTGGCTTGGCCATGGTCTGTGCAGCGCTTGGTTATAACTGTAAAATCGTTATCCCGCGCACGCAGTCCCAAGAGAAGAAAGACGCAATACGCTTGGCAGGGGCAGAGCTTATCGAAGTTGACGCTGTGCCCTACTCCAACCCGGATAATTATGTGCGCTATTCAGGACGACTGGCCGAGGAGATTGGTGCTGTGTGGGCCAATCAATTTGACAATACCGCTAATCGGGATGCCCATATCCACACCACTGCGCCGGAAATTTACGCCCAAACGGACGGGAAAGTCGATGGGTTTATTTGTGCGGTTGGTTCTGGTGGTACGCTGGGCGGCGTTTCTTTGGCTCTCAAAGACATAAACCCGGATATTCAAATCGGCATCGCAGACCCCGGCGGCTCCAAGCTGTATACATTTTATAAAGACGGCGTGCTAGAGAGCCAAGGCGACTCCGTCACGGAAGGAATCGGCCAAGGGCGGATAACCGATAATCTCGCCGGCATAGTCGTGGATCGTGCTTACCGCATTGATGATACCCTGGCGCTGAACATTTTGTTCGACTTGACCAAAAACGAAGGCATGTGCCTTGGTGGGTCGAGCGGTATCAATATAGCCGGTGCCATAGAAATGGCCAAAGACATGGGGCCGGGTCATACAATCGTGACTATGCTGTGTGATTACGGTGCGCGCTACCAATCCAAGATTTACAATCCCGACTTCTTGCGCCAAAAAGGACTTCCTATACCAAACTGGATGGAGTGATATGAAAGACGCAACCAAATTCACCCATATAGGTCGCCCAAAAGTCGAAACAGGCACCAGTGTCAATCCGCCGATCATTCGCGCCTCTACACTTTTGTTTGATAAGGCGGACGACCTTTATAATGGCGGCCACCGTATTTATGGCCGCCACGGCTCACCCGTGCATGATGCTCTATCAGAGGCGTTTTGTACCCTTGAAAACGGTGCAGGTGCGACCTTGGTTCCGTGCGGTCTGGCGGCCAATACTGCGTCCATTCTAGCCAATGTCAAAGCCGGGGACCATATTTTGGTCACGGACAGTACATACGGCCCGGTTCGGCATTTTTGCAATACCCAGCTGAGTAAATTTGGGGTGGAGATTGAATATTATCCACCGAATATCGGGGCAGGTATAGAGGCGCTCATCCGCGACAACACATCGTGCATTCTGTTAGAAAGCCCCGGCTCCCTCAGCATGGAAATTCAAGATTTGCCAGCCATCATCAAAATTGCCAAAACCCACAATATCGTCACCATAGTTGACAATACCTGGTCGGCGGGTCTGGTCTATGCCCCTTTGGATATGGGCGCGGACATTGCCGTGCATTCAGCAACAAAGTTCTTTAGTGGCCACGGCGATATTTTATTTGGTGCCGTGGTCTCGCGGACAAAACCCATGGCCAAAAACGTGGCGGCGACGGCTGTGGCCTTTGGCAATTCCACATCCCCGGACGACACCTACCAAATCCTGCGCGGGTTTCGCACGGTGGTGACCCGGTTTGCGCAGCAATCCAAATCAGCCCTACAATTAGCCACTTGGCTAGAATCCCACGACAAAGTTGCCCGCGCCGTCCACCCTGCCCTCAAATCTCACCCGAACCACGATCTGTGGCAGCGGGATTTCACAGGGTCTTCGTGCTTATTCAGTATAGTCCTAAAACCGTGCGCGCAGACCGAAGTCCTCGCCCTGCTTGACCGCCTTAAACTTTTTGCCAAAGGCTTCTCGTTCGGTGGTTTTGAAAGCCTGGTCATTCATTGTGATCCGCAACTGACCCGCAATCACGACCCAAAATTCGAAGGCCCCTTAGTGCGCATTTCCTGCGGCCTGGAAGACATAGAAGATATGAAAGCCGACTGGGCGCGATCCCTAGACCAGATCTCCTAGAGCGTTTCGCGCTCCCTGATATACGGCCAGCCAAATAACTCTACAACACATTGTTTTAATTGATTTTATTTTGACAATGGCGATTCCGGTAGGACTCGAACCTACAACCCCCTGCTTAGAAGGCAGGTGCTCTATCCAGTTGAGCTACGGAACCGTTAGCGGGCGTATAAATGCTTCGTCCTAATGTGTCTACAATTCTTAGTGGGTCCATGGAAATTTTCTGTTAAAATCGAAGTTTTCGCCATAAGAACGCCCTTTGGGTTCGTGCTTAGCACGCTCAATAACCTGAAAAGCAATATTATTGGCTTTGGCATAGGCTATGGCATCTTCTTTACTATCGAAACTCAGATGCACGGCGCGCATCATATCACTACTTCCCGCATTCCCGGTCAACGGATCAATAATCACTTTATGATCCGTTGGAAATTCAATAATCCACTTATCGTAGCCATGGCTACCAGATTGAACTGTATTTGGGGCTGGTTGGCGAATGATTGAGTACATGAGAATTCCTTCTTGACGAGAGGACAGTCTATATACGATTTTTTGCCCTGTAAATTCTAATATTAGATTTTGTTGTGAAATGCTTTATTCAGCATTCTTTTAACATCGGTTATGCGCTCATTGGAGGTGCCAGGCACAAGTCGGTTGTCAGTTACGGCTTGTGGTGCATGTTGGCGACGAAGTTGACTGCCACCTCCTGGAGCCATGGCTTGTGATGCTGCCGATTGCTGAGTATTTTGGGGCTGTACGAGTGCTGCAGCGACCTTGCTTACCTGTGTTTTTCCGCCCATTTTGCCGCCCAAAGTGCGGGTGCGCCAGCTTTCGAAAACGCCGTCCATATATTCAGGGGATACGTCGCCGCTATTCCAAAGATCGGTAAATTCTGCGCTAGAACTATGGGGTCTGCGGTCTTCGGCCAAAGTATTAAGAATAACTCGCATGGGTAGATTGACACTTTCTCCAAATACCATGGTTTCCGCCGTACCTAGTGATGGCAAGAATGATAACAAGTCCGCCGCACCGTCTGGAATGGCAGCACGGACAAAGTTTTGGTCGCGCTCATTCCCGAGCCGCATAGAAAAAATCGTACTACACTGGGATAATGTCGAAGGTTCAAGTTCGGAGGGTCTTTGGGAGATAATCGCCAGAGACACCCCGTATTTACGCCCCTCTTTAGCAATTCGGGAAATGGAACGGCGCGTGGCCGCAAAGCCGCTTTCTATATCGGCGGGAATATATCTATGGGCTTCTTCACAGACCAATAGGATTGGAATTTTGCGCTGGCTCCACATGGCAAGCTCAAAAGCAAGTCGGCTAACGACCGAGACGACAATATTTAGTGTCTGCGCTGGAATACCGGAAAAATCTAGGATACAAATCGGTTTGCCCGCCACAGGAATACGGAATATTTCGCCCATAAGTTCCTGAATGGAACGCGGTGCGGCTTGATTTCTAAATACAAATTGGTAACGCGGGTCGGCCATTAGGCTGTTAATCTTCCGGGTT
>JALSHM010000308.1 GCA_026982235.1 Robiginitomaculum sp.
GCTCTTGAAAGGATCGCCGGTTACCCAGTTGATTGTCTGGTGTTAAAACCGGAGCATGGCCAATGCGGTATTACCCTTCCGTTTCCGGAAAACCCTGGGCAGTTACGCATGTTCATTGATTGGGCTTATGGCAAATACGAAATTGTACATACGGTTGGGTTTTCTAACGACGCCAAAATTCTTTTGCTTTATGATGTTTTAACAGAAAAGTTTGGGAACAGGCATCTTATACATTGCTTGAGCTCTGACGAGCATGCTGCTTATTTGCATTATATAGCGGGTAAGAAAACCTCAAAAAAACGGTCAGATACAGGAGAGAAAACAAGTCATAAACTACTGTTGAGCTGTGCAAATCATGGGGGCAATACATCGGATCTTGATGAAGATTTAATCCCTCTGCTTTCCAATAGCATAGCTGTAACTAAACTAGGGCCATTTGCCGTAAGTGATTTATTGAAAGTGCTTATTATTGCAGAAGCGGAATTATGTATGGAAATTGGAGAGGCGCTCACTCATGAAAAAACGGAGAACTTTAAACTGGTTGTTTTGAACAATTTTTTATCAGGTGGGCATATGGTGGATAGTTATACAGACATTCAGTGCTTGATAGATAAGGCGGATATTGTTCTGGATTACTCTCAAACCAATGAATATGGCATTCATGGTTTAAACGCCATGCTCGCGGGTAAAATTATTATTTGCCCTGGCGAAAACATGGGAGACCCACTAATAAAGTCTAACGTTGAAGATTTGGTAAATGTGGTACGTAGCATGTTGAGTGAGCCGAAAAGCCTAGAGAGATTAAGACTTGATATTTTGGAATATGCAACGATTCAACATAATCCCGAGGCAATGGTAGAAAGAATGCTTCTTATATATAACTCTATGGATTGATGATATTTGAAAAGATGTTATTTGATGGATGTGATGAAGTTTTCTTCTTGTATTGTTAGGGGAATGGTGTGTGAAAAAACAATATAGAATAAGAGATTATTATGGCAAAAATGTTGAAAAGCAATCATTAGAAGGTCTTCGTAAGCAGTTGGAAGAGGCAGAGGTTCGAGCAGTTGGTTCGGCCAGATGGCTAAAAAAGCCTTCGCCCACTGTTTGTCGTGTCAACAGGTCTATGACGCATCTTTTGGCGTGGAACATGCCATTGGCCGGATGAAGAAGTTCAGAATTTTTGCTGATATTCACCGGAATAATGGCCTGCAAAATATGATTGCCAAAAATGTAGCCGCTCTGGCAAATGTCAACCTAAAAACAGGGTAAGCGCGGAACCTACCAGTAAACTTGCCTGAAAATAATGAGCTATTGTGAAACGAGTCTACCGCCTTCCCCTGCGAGGGAAATATGGTAAGGTACGGCGTGCATGTTGCTTTGCCTCACAATAATTATTGCACAATCGGTCAAGCAGTGCCATACTTGTATTAGATAATGCTAATATAAGGGGTTATAAATGGTTGATACGGATAGCTGGATTGAAGGCTTAAGCCAGATTGAACCGCTGGAAGATGCGGAGTTTGACGCTGATTTAATTGCGGCCATGGGCAAGAATGCGCCTAATATACTGAACCGTGATATTCGCTTTTCGACCCCGACTTTCAAAGAATACGAAACGTCAGAGCTTTCGGGCTGTGGGAAAAATTCGTTTCCGGCCTTCTCTATTACGGCAGGCGGGTGTGCGCTGAATTGCGATCATTGCCAGAAGAAAATTCTAGAGCCAATGATACCAGCGACCAAGCCGGAAATGCTGGACCGTAAAGTTCGGGATTTAATCTTGCTGCAGGGCTTGCAAGGATTTTTATTATCTGGCGGGTCCAACAAGCAAAATGTCATCAATTATGATCGCTATTTACCCGTCGTGGAGGGGTTAAAGCGCGATTTTCCCCATTTAAAAATTGCCATTCACACAGCCTTGACCGATGAAGCTGCGGCCAAACGTATGGAGAGCGCGGGCGTTGATACGGCTATGATGGATGTAATTGGTTCGGATGAGACGATTAAGCAAGTTTATAAGCTTGACCGTCCCGTAGAAGATTTCGAGGCCACACTTGCAGCCTTGTGTTCCACCAAAATGGAAATAAGCCCCCATGTGGTGATTGGCCTACATTACGGGAAATTGCTGGGTGAAGAACGGGCTTTGGATATTGTAGCGCGTTATGATGTGCAGGCCTTGGTGCTTGTGGTCATTATGCCGTTTTATGCAAAGCCGGGCACTTTTACCGTGC
>JALSHM010000309.1 GCA_026982235.1 Robiginitomaculum sp.
TAATTCGGCTCTCGACCTAGAATTGGCAAAAAGAAGAAAATACCCTGAATTGGGCGTGGGTCAAACTAAATCTACCTGCAATTTAGACTTTATTAACGGCAAGTTTTGACAGTTTTTTGACGTTGATAATTGGCAATAATTTCACAATGACTTGCTAGACAAGACGTTCGAATATGTGGGCAAGACTGTGGAAATTGGGATTTCATGAGATTACAACAAAAAGCAATTGGGTTTAGCTATGGCGACCCCGCCAACATGCTCCCTGAGCGTGAGACATTCACGCCAGAAGACAGGCAAATATTGCTTGATGAAATTAAAGCCTTAAAAAACAAAATAGCCCAACTTGAACATTCAGCCGATACCGATCCGTTAGTGCCTGTAAAAAACCGCCGCGCCTTCATTCGTGAAATTGAGCGGGCGCAAACCGTCGCCTCGCGCTATGATATTCCTTCATGTGTAATTTTCTTTGATCTCAATAAGTTTAAAGAAATCAACGATTATTATGGTCACGGCATCGGTGATGAATTGCTCATAAAAATCGGGCGATGCTTAAAAAACTCAGTGCGCGATAGTGATGTTGTCGCACGGCTTGGCGGTGATGAATTTGGGGTTATTTTGTTTCAAACCGACGAACAATTCGCCCAAACCAAAGCGGTTATATTAGCGCGGCAAATTTCTAATCAGCGTATAACCCAGCAAAACGGCGAAATTTATTTAACTGCGGCCTGGGGCACATCGCCCTGCTACCCAGAAAATTCTGTGAAAGAAATCTTGAACCGCGCTGACCGCGCCATGTACCAAAACAAATATAGGCAACAGGTCGGACACGCGCATCAATCCCATCCAAATTCCGCTTAAAATTTGTTGACTATAAGCATTCGCAAAATTTTAACACCATTTGCCTAAAGCTAGGATTATCAAAGACACGATCGGTGAAAATATGCCTGCAATACAAAATACAGTTCTATATGACAATAAACTGAATTCCGCGCAGACGGCCAATGATAGCACATCTGCGCACGAAAAAATAAGGCGGCTGCAAGACGAAATCAATGTTCTGAAAACGCAAATATTGCAATTAGAGCAAAAAGCAGATACGGATCCCTTAGTGCAAATTTACAATCGCCGTGCCTTTATGCGCGAAATTGGCAGGGCACAAGTTTTGATGTCCCGTTATGATATTTTGTGCAGTGTGATTTTCTTTGATTTGAATGGCTTTAAGAAAATCAATGATAAATATGGGCACAGTATTGGTGATGATTTGCTTGTAAAAATCGGGGAAACCTTGAAATCCAATGTCCGAGATTGCGATATGGTCGCGCGCATTGGCGGCGATGAATTTGGGGTCCTCTTGTTTAAGTCTGACACCCGTGTGGCACGCGCCAAAGCCGCAAGCCTTGCCTGTCGTATTGCTGAGCAAAGCTTAGATATGGCCGGCGATCGTATTTCCGTGAGCAGTGCTTGGGGTGTCAGTCCTTGTCACCCTGAAGACACGGTGAGACAAATCTTGCACCGCGCCGACCGCGCCATGTATGAAAATAAAACTGGCTAAGTAATATAGGTAGAACGCTCTAAGAGAACTCTGGTCAAATTATGGAAATATGCTATCCTAGGTAAAATTAGGGAGAAATTTCATGCGTGTTTTTATTTTTATGCTTATCAATCTAGGGCTGGCATTTGGACTTGGGGCATGTGCGCCTAAAACCCCAGACACAAAACCAGCGCCGCCAGCATCTGAGAATGCCAATGCGGCCAAAACGTGGAAACTCGACGGCGCACAATCCTCTCTTGAATTTATCAGTGTCAAAAATGGGGCAATTATAGAAACCCATAGTTTTACCAATCTCAGCGGTGCGGTACTTGCGGACGGCGGCGCGGTCGTCTTGATTAAGCTTGACAGTGTGCAAACCAATATCGACATACGCAATGAGCGCATGAAAAAATATTTATTCGAAACGGATAAACTACAAAATATTATGGTGAAGACGCAAATCAATTTATCAAAGTTGTCTGCATTGCCTATGGGTCATCGCGCGGAAATGGACATTCCCGTGACCATTAGCATGCACGGTAAAACCGATACAATAGACGTGCCTATGATCATCACACACCTAAGTGAAAACACCGTCGTGGTTGATAGCCGCTCGCCTGTTATCTTGGATGCGGATACATTTGGCTATGGTCCGGGTATTGATAAATTGCAAGAATTGGCCAAGCTTAACAGCATTGCCCATGACATACCTGTCATGTTTTCTTTGGTATTTGCGCAAGAGTAAATTGACCAGCTTGCTCTGTTACCCGAAACACTTCGGCAAGAATATTTGCGCCCAGGGCTTGGCTTGCTATCGCATCCGCCTTGAGCTTGCCAGCATCTAACACCAAAATCCGGTCGCAATATTGTTTGGCAAGGGATAAATCGTGCAGGCTGACAATAACGATTTTGCCGTCTTGGGCCACGCCCCTTAAAGACTGCATGATAGAAATCTGGTAAAAGGGGTCAAGGGAGGCGGTCGGCTCATCTGCCAATAATATATCCGCATCCACAGCCAAAGCCCGCGCCAGTAATACCCGCGCTTGTTCACCGCCGCTTAAGGTATCAAAGCGCCTGTCTTGTAAGTCTGCGCAATGCGCCGATGCCAATGCAGCATCTATGGCCACCACATCATCTGCGCTTAAACGACCCAATCGCCCCCGGTAAGGTGCCCGGCCAAGGGCGACCAATGCACGCACGGATAATGCCCATGCCGCATTGCGGTCTTGGGCAAGCCACGCAATGTGTTTGGCGCGGGATTGTGGACTGAATGCGACACAGTCTTGCCCGGCCAATATGACCCGCCCTCTATCTGGATTGATTACGCCCGCGATTGTTTTCAACAAGCAAGACTTACCAGAGCCATTCGGCCCAACCAAAGCAATGAGTTCGCCCGGCTTTGCCGCCATATTTATATCGTGCAAAACTTGAACCTTGCCATAGCCTGCGCTGAGATTTTCTATCTGTAAACTCATGACCGCCCCGCCTTGAACGCCAGCCAAATAAAGAATGGCGCCCCGATAAGCGCAGAAAGAATGCCCAAATAAAGCACTGTACCATTCGTGGAAATCACCCGTGTCCCACTATCCGCCAGCACTAAAAAACCTGCGCCGCCGAGCGCCGAAACGGGTATAAGCTTGGCCGGGTCTGCACCAAATAAAAACCGTAAAATATGGGGCACAAACAGGCCGACAAACCCAATAGCCCCAGCCACTGCCACGCCTGCACCAACACATAGAGCCACCCCCACAACTAAGAGCAAACGCACCCGTCCCAAAGATACGCCCAAACTTTTTGCCGTGTCTTCCCCAAGGCTCAGTGTGCGCAAATCAGACCCTGTCAACACCAAACATATTAGCCCCCCTAACGTCAAAGCCCCGCACAATACAGCCGCATCGAAATTAGCATTTCGCAAACTACCCATCAGCCAATAAACAATTTCCGATAACGCCCACGGATTGGGCGCAAAATTCATCAGCAAGCCCGTCAGTGCCGTGGCGAGTGAACCAATGCCGACACCTGCCAATATTAACACAGTGGCACTTTGCCGCCGCCCGGCCATAGCCAATAACAAGGCCGCACCCGTGCCAGCCCCCATAAGTGCGGCGGGCGTCACCCAGTTTTGATGCCCAAAATACAAAGCCAACACCGCACCAAATGCCGCCGCGCTGGAAAAGCCAAGAATGCCAGGATCGGCCAGAGGATTGCGGGTATAGCCCTGCAAAGCCGCACCGCTCGCCCCTAGCCCGGCGCCAATACATAGTGCAAGCGCCGTGCGTGGGGCGCGCAAGTCTTGCATAATGGTGATGTGAATATCATCACCGCGACCAAACAATGCCGGCAAAAGATCGCCCAAGGGAATATGTAAGGCTCCAATACTCAGAGACAATAAAGCGGCCAGCACGCAGAACACTATCAATAAAGCCAGTCGCACTAGTTCAGTTCCTCAATAGCGGTTTTAATGATATGCGTGGCCTCGTAAAGCCCTGGCCCTGCACATGGCCATAATTTCCCCGGCACATTGACGCGCGGGATAGCGTTTATCTTATCTTGCAGAACTTTATTGCGCAAGCCCGCTTGGTTGACGGACGCATAGCCATCTTTGAAAAACGATGTGACGATGAGGTCTGGTTTTAGTGCTACCAAGCTTTCTATGCTCGGTGTGTGCCAGCCGGGTGTGGTGATGATATTAACACCGCCCGCCGCACGAATAGATGCGTCAACATATGTCCCAGGTCCCGCCGTCCCGCCCGATGCGCTAAGGTAAAGCACATTTGGTTTATTGGTTTTTGCATCAGCAGCATTTTGTAAAGTGAAAAAATCTATCTGTGCTTGTTGTTCATGCACATCTGGTGCATTGAGTGCCCCACGCAAAAGTGCATAGTTTTTCCAAACATTTTCAAAATCCTCCCCCCAATCTAGGTTCACATAATTTATGCCGCGCTTATCAAGCAGTGGCTTTGCCGCCGTGCCCTCGCCGGGACCAAAAACGACCAAGGTCGGGTTTAATGCCAGCAAAGTTTCAATATCATCACGGGCTTTTGGTTTATGCTTAAAACGCGCCGGAGCCGTAGAAAGCTTATCCCCAGATTGCCATGATAAAGCCGAGATATTGTCTTCAGATAACATCGACAAAACATAGCCATCACCACAAAGAGACGTGGACACAACGCGCCTTGTCGCCGTGTCCTCTATTTTGTCTGCGCCGCAAGCGACAAGCAGACAACTAAAAATCAGCGCGAATGCCCGCATAGACCCCCCTGGCTTGTGACGCATATCCGACCACTTCTTGGTAGTCCGCGTCCAGCAGGTTTTCACCGCGCACAGACAGTGTCACAACATCATTCAGCCGATACCCTATATTGAGACCGACTAAAGTAAAAGCCTTTAACTCAACCCGGCTAAATGTAGAAAAATCTGTATCAATCTGGCTTCCATTATGATCGGCGGAAAGGGTTAGGCTAAGAGCCTCCATAGGTGTCCATGTAGCGGTGGCACTGGCCAAAAATTTCGGTCTGCGTAATTCGCGGATACCATTTTCTTTGGCGTCCAAAAAAGTCGCCGACGCCCGCACATCAAACGCATCCCCGAGCGAACCGCGTGCAGCCAACTCAACCCCTTCGCGCTTGCTCTGAGTGGTGCGGTTGCGGGCTGTGGAGGGGAAAACACCAAAATCGGTGAATATTTCATTCTTCAAATCAGATCTAAAATAATCAACACTAAAATTCCAATCACCCAATTCTTGGTCATAGCCAAGATTATAACCCAATGATGTTTCCGGTGTCAGGTCAGGATTGCCTACGAAAAACGCCGGGAAGAAACCAAACAATTCCGTCATGCTTGGGTTTTTCACACCCGTTCCGACCGAAGCCCGCACACGCCCCCCAAA
This sequence comes from Robiginitomaculum sp., assembly GCA_026982235.1. GTDB lineage: Bacteria > Pseudomonadota > Alphaproteobacteria > Caulobacterales > Maricaulaceae > Robiginitomaculum_A. The sequence goes on from JALSHM010000309.1 coordinate 5,421, forward strand.
ATCTTCAAAGGCATAGCCCGCACCAACCCGCCATGTTTGACTATCGTCAAATCTATCATTGAAATCCGCCCGCGCTGATGCGCTGAGTGTGATGGCGTTTTGGCTAAAACGGTAATCCGCAGCTAGGGCATGGTTTTGGATGCTTTGGCTTTGATTTTGGCCCGCACCCACGCCGCCAAAATTGGAAAATTCTTCTTTCTCGGTTTCCCCGAGCAGGGTCAAGGTATGCACATCCCAAGTTTTCTCCGCTGCCCAATTAAGCTGTGTACGCTTACCTGTCGTATCGTTAGGGAAGCTCGTCCCAACCGTGTTTTGTTTGGTGTCGGCCACACTCAGATTAATCAGGTTCTCAAACCCGGCCACATCAAACCGCACCGATATACGTCCTGTTTGTGTGTCGGTTTGGGTTTCAGATAAGGTATTATCTAGCCGTCCGTTAAAATCCGTGTCGGCATCAAATTCAGAAACCGCGTGAGTATTGGAATATTTTGCACTCAGCGTTAAGCCGCCGATTTCTACATTGTTAAGCCCCACATTTAGTGCGCGGCTATCCGATCCGTCCTTTTCGCCATTATTGCCCGAAACATCATAACCGTCCGTGCGAAATACATTGCCGTTAATGGACAGCGCCGCGCCTTTAATGGGAACCACCGCAGACACTTGGCCTTCGAACGTATTGAAGCTGCCGCCCCTAACGGACAGTTTATAACTTTCATTTGTTGCGCCCGCCCGCGTGATAATATTGACCACGCCGCCAATCGCATCGCTGCCCCAAAGTGCGGATTGCTCCCCGCGCAGAACCTCTATGCGAACAACATCTTCGCTACGCAATGCGCCAAAATCAAATTCGCCTGTGTTGGGATTGGATACTTCCACCCCGTCCACAAGCACCAAAACATGATTACCTTCCGAGCCACGCAAACGAAGTTGCGTTAAACTACCCGCAGGGCCAGAACGGTTGATTGAGGCGCCCGGAACAGTGCGCAAAAGGTCGGCGATATAGGCATTGCCGCGTGCCTTAATCTCCGCCGTATTTATCAGAGTATTGGGGCTCGTGACCTCATTACGATTAGACGGGGAAACTCGGCGGCCAATTGCGATGACTTCATCAGAACTGGGGCAGGACATGTCCGCATCTATGTCACCATCAACCGGAACATTACAAGAAGAATTTCCCGTATATTGTATTTGCCCATATGCTTGGCTAGTAAAAATCGGGCTGACATATACTGCGATAACCGCAGCAGATAAAAATAAGCGTTTCATAACGACTCCAAAATATGCGCAGCCCTTATGGCCACGCGGGTTTCAAATTGTCGTCATGGGAACCCATCTAAGGGTATTTCCTGCTCTTTGCTATTCCCGGCAAATCTGCGCTGGCGACTTTGTTGGCAGGTCTTCTGACTTACGGCTCTGATGAGATACACACCTTCCCGCACTTTTTTGCAATGGTTCTTGCGTGCAGTGGTTTTTGCGCATCTCTCGCCGCTTACAGCTGCGGGTACAGTCCCGGATTTACACCGGATTCCCTTAACCAACAGGCGCAACATATCCCTATCCGGTGCACGGTCAAGAATTTTATTGATACAGGCGGACGCCTACGCCACATTTATCATTTAATGGAATGATTAAATTAGGTAGTACACTCATAAACTCAGGCCGTAATGGAAAGAAAATCGTCCCTAGGGTCTGTAAAACACATCCTAACCCTAGGCTTCAAGCTCTAGTATTTACACATTACCGTTCTTGATTGTCTCCAAAAACACCGTGCCAAATTTGTCTAATTTAGCCTTGCCAACGCCGTGAACATTAGCCATTTCGGCCATGTTTTGAGGGCGTTGGCGAGCCATATCGCGCAGGGATTTGTCGTGAAAAATCATGAAAGCTGGGACATTTTGTTTTTGCGCCAACAAACTTCTTGTGGCTTTCAACCGTGTCAGTAAACCCATATCATTTTCGGACAAGGACTGCTCGGCTTGTTTGGTTTTGGCTCTACCGGGTATTTTAGTTGCTTTGCCAAGCGACATAGGCCGATAAGAAAACTCCACCGCACCGCGCAATAAGTCTTTGCCCGTCTTGGTCATCGAAATACCGCCATATTCCCCCACATCCAAATGCACAAACCCACTTGCTATCATTTGCCGAATTATGGATTGCCATTGTGGTTTTTTCAGATGTTTACCCACGCCCCAAGTGGGCAATTTATCATGGCCAAAATCTCGTATGCGCTGAATATCCGCGCCGACCAAAATATCACAAATATAAGCCGGGCCAAATCTCTGTCCTGTGCGTACCATAGCCGACAACACCATCTGCCCTTCGCGTGTGCCTTCTTTGAGCGCCACCGGGTCAAGACAGACATCACAATTATTGCATGGCTTGCTAGTTTCGCCGAAATAGGCCAACAAAGCCTGCCGGCGACAAGTCGGAGCCTCACAATAGGCTATCAACCTGTCGAGGCGCTTATGAGCGCGACGCTTTTGCTCTGCATCCGCATCGTCTTGCTCAATAAATTGGCGGCGCATACGAATATCCCCCGTACCAAATAACATCTCGCAATCGGCTCTATCACCATCGCGCCCAGCTCGGCCGAATTCCTGATAGTAATTTTCCATCGACGAAGGTAAATCCGTGTGAAATACGAACCGCACATCCGGCTTATCTATGCCCATACCGAAAGCTATTGTGGCACACATGATTATGCCAGGATCGCGAACAAAGCTTTTCTGGTTGTCATCCCGGGCAAATTTATCCATGCCCGCATGATAGACCAAAGCCTTATGCCCCAAACTGTTTAATAATGCCGCTGCATCTTCACATTTCTTACGCGACAAACAATACACAATGCCGCTATCGCCTTGCCGACTTTTTACAAATGCCGCTAGCTGGTTCTTCCAGCTTTGCTTTGGCGAAACCCCTAGCGCAATGTTTGGACGATCAAACCCAGATACATAAATATTCACATTACTACCAAATAGCTTTTCAGCAATGTCTTTGCGGGTGATTTCGTCGGCACTGGCGGTCAAGGCAATAATCGGGACACCCGGAAAGTGGGTTTTAAGTTCCGTTAGCATTTCGTATTCGGGGCGAAACGACGGCCCCCATTGGGAAATGCAATGCGCTTCATCTATTGCCACCATAGTGACATTAAGCGTGCGCATAATTTCCAAAGTCGACCCATTCATCAGCCGTTCTGGCGACATGTAAAGTAGCTTGACCGCACCAGTACGTACACCGCGCCAAATCTGCTCATTGTCTTCGGGCGAGATAGAGGAGTTCAAGGTTTCCGCAGGCGCACCCAGTAATTTAAGCGCACTCACCTGATCATTCATCAGTGCGATTAGGGGAGAGACGACGATGGTAAGACCGCTACCCATAAGCGCAGGTATTTGAAAAATTAAAGACTTCCCCGCTCCCGTCGGCATAACGCAAAACACATTTTCACCAGCCAGCAAGTCCAAAATGGGCTGCTCTTGACCGGGGCGAAACTCGGTATAGCCAAATATGTCTTTTAGGGTTTTAAGCATGGGGTTTTAAAGAACATGTTAGGAACACAATCAAGGACTAAATGAACTTCCCTGACACAACTTATTGCCCCATACGCACTAACCTACCCGGTCTCGCATCCGTAAGTTCATCATTTTGGATGATTACCTGCCCCGAAACCAATGTGGCTTTATAGCCGCTCACGGGTTGCAAAAGACGTTGCCCGCCAGCTGGCAAATCTTTGACCATAGTGGGGACTTGTAGGTTCAAGTTTTCATAATCAATAATATTGATGTCAGCCTTAAGGCCGACCTTAATCCGCCCCCTGTCTTCTAACCCTAGAAAATCTGCCGCATCGGCGCTGAGCATTTGCACGGCACGGGCAAGGCTGATTTTCTTGTTATCACGGTCACGGGTCCAATGGGCGAGCAAATAGGTCGGGAAGCTGGCATCGCAAATATAACCCACATGGGCACCGCCGTCGGTGAGACCGGGAAGGGCGAGTGGGTGGGTCATCATAGTGTGAACCGCATCATAATTCATATCGGTGTAATTATAAATTGGGAAATAAATCAGCATTTTGCCGTCGTCTTCCAACATCCAATCATACAATACCGACCATACCGATACGCCTTTGTTATCGGCTTCAGCAGCAGCGGAACTGGCATAGCTTTGCTCATAATCCACCTGGCCAGACCCGTCTGGGGATAGCTTGAACATTTTGCCTGCAATTTGCTCTGTCATCGCAATCATGGTATCGGTCATGGGGGGCACGGACGTGCCTGAACCTGCCAGTTTAACCGGTGTCTCGGCCAGCATTTTTGCTTTCAGTGCCGGATCGCGCATTTTCTCTACCCGTTCTTCAAACGGTAAATCGGCAATTTCGATATAGCTAGGAAACGCCATTAAAGGATGGAAGGTGGATTGTAGCCCCAAAAACAAACCAATGCCGCGCGGCGCGGCTTGCAAGCGTAAATCGACACCGTCTTTTTGCAGGTCTTCGGCGCGCTTTATGATTTTTTTCCAGTGATCCGGCACAAGGTCGCGCTGCATGAGTGTCATGCTGGCCTTGTGTCCGGGGGCGGCACGAAAATAGGTTTCCAATATATCAAATTCTTGATCGAATTGATCACCGGGGCGCTCTTGATCAAAATCATTGACCGCGTGTAGCACACCGTAATCAAGACCGTTAAAAGCACTGGCAATACCAGCCAGCTCTGAGGGGTGTGCTTCGCTGGTGGGTGTCCAATCCCCGTCAGAACTGCGGTGCGCATCAGAACGTCCTGTAGAAAAGCCAACCGCACCAGCCTCCAAGGCGGCGCGGGTCAATTTGCGCATCTCTTCTATGTCGGCATCTGTGGCACGTTGATCAAACACCGCCCGATCCCCCATAACAAAAACCCGCAAGGGATCATGGGGCACCATAGCCAGAAAATCTATTGTGTGCGGGCGGGAATCCAGAGCATCCATATATTCAGGGAAACTCTCCCAGTCCCATGTCAAACCCTCCGCTAAGGCCGTGCCCGGAATGTCTTCAACCCCTTCCATCAGCCGGATCAATTTTTCATGATCCTCCTTGCGGCACGGCGCAAATCCCACACCGCAATTCCCCATGACGATTGTGGTGACGCCATGATTGACCGACGGTTTCATTTCTTCGTCCCACGAAATCTGCCCATCATAATGGGTATGTAGATCAATGGTGCCAGGCGTGACAATCATGCCATCAGCGTCTATAATTTTGTCTGCATCACCAGAACACGTACCTATTTCAGCGATCTTACCATCCTTAATCCCGATGTCGGCCTTATAGGCTTCCCCGCCATCACCATCATAAATCAACCCGCCTATTATTTTCACATCAAACATATACTTTTCTCCTCTTTCTATCGCTAAAACGAAACACAAAAACCATCGTCCAACCACCGACCAAGTGCCATAAACCCCACAAGCCGGTGAGTACTGCAGCACCGCCGAGACCGTTTAATTGTGTGACCAATATAACAAAACCGAGCGCTGAGTTTTGGATGCCGACTTCGAATGTTAAAGCCCGTCTCGTGGGTATATCAGCGCGGGTAATCAGTCCTGTAAAATACCCCAAAGCCAATGCACAAGCATTATGTATGAACACCAAAGGGACAACCATAGCTGCGTCTAAGGGAATCAATGCCCGATATTTATAAAACCCAACCAAGATTATCAACATCATCGCAGTGACTGCAAAAATCGCTAATGGCTTTTGTATCTCGGCCGCCAAGTCAGGTGCCTTCCAGGCAACAATCATACCCAACACTATCGGCAGAGCTAAAATGAACATGGTTTGCAAGAGGAATGCGATAACATCAAAATTTATTGTGGTTAAAAGTTCGCGGGTCGGCGGATATAGGGACAACCAAAACAATATTGAAAAGGGCGTAATAAATGCTGCTGCCAAGCTAGAAGTGGCGGTCATGCTTACCGAGAGCGCCGTATTCCCGCGCCCAAACAAGGTCATAATATTAGAGATATTACCACCGGGACAACATGCCACCAATATCATGCCAAGCGCCAGACTTGGTATAGGATTAAGCAAATAAACCAATCCCAGGGTCAGGAGCGGCAGACCTATAATTTGCGCCAACACACCTGCTATATAATGCTTGGGGTCGGTTTTAAAAAATGCGAATTGAGATGGTTTAAGCCCTAGCGCCACAGCGAACATCATAAGCGCTAGCATCAGCGCCAAAACCACTTCCCACGGCCCGCCCATATCTAAATGTATATTATCGAGCGCCTGTGCGTCCATACTCGCCCCTTCTAGGAAAAAGCGACCATAGACGATTACCCAAAACATTGGAAGCTAAATTGGCAACAAAATTAACCAGGAAAGCGATACATTCATCTACGAGCAACGCGCCTGTCATACTGATGTGATGCTATTTTAGAATTTGTCCCGGAATTTTCCCCAAGATTTGTCTCTAAATTGATATTAGCACTATACCAATTTTGAACATGTGACCGGACAGATTTTACATATCGGCTTTTGAACCTTAATGCGCCGGCGGGTTTCCCTGTGTTAATGGCAATACGCACGGTTTCATCGTCCACACAAATTTGACTACACTGTAAATCACCTAGCACTTTTTGCGCGTCGGCTAAACTTAGACCACCTCGCAAAGACCGTCGTTCAAATTTGTTCAATATAACTTCGGGAGCGCATGAAAGCTGCATTGCTTGCATAATATCTACGGACAATTTCTTTGCTTGGTGCAAAGCTGGTATCCGACATTCTGTGACCAAAGCAAATTTATCTGCCGCGCCAATGACAGCCTGTGTCCAAGGTCGCCACATAGGCGGCACGTCAAGAATAACAATATCAAACAAGCCACTAATTGTATCCAATAGGGATAATAACGCGCCGGGTGATACAAGGTCGTTGCCGCCCAGCTCTGACTTGGCGCTGATTAAATAAAGTCCCGGGCTCACTTGCGAAATAAAACTGGCGGCTAGACCAGCATCCATACGCCCCTCGGCGGCGTTAAGGTCGTCAATACTCATACTAGGTTTAATATCTAGATAGGCCGCACAATCGCCGCGCTCGAAGTCCAAGTCAACAAGCACAGCTTTCAACCCTAAAGTTTTGCCCGGCCCATTGATGTCTTGGCTCGACAATTCCCATGCAGCTTGTACGGCCAAGCTGGTAACACCAGCTCCGCCAACAACACCAAAATACGTCCAGATTTGTGCTTCTTTTTGCTGTGATGGCTGTGTGTCTTCGGTTTCATTAACGGCTGATGGTATATCCAAACTCTCATCCACAATCTGGTGCAATTCTAGAATATTGCTATCGGTAACAACATCACCCATAAGCCTAACCCCCGTTTTGATTGATCGGTTGCGGTTCTGTTACAGTGTTTTCCCGGTAGTTTTTACGAGCCAAAGCCGTGCGGCTTGGGTCTGCGGGGATATATGTGTCTGCTTTTTGGCGCGGTGTTGGCGCAATTGCATGGGCTTGGGTGTTCGCCCGAATGGCACTTCCGAATTCTGCATCCAAGCGCCCCTCAAGGGCGGGCTTGGCCATAGCACACCCGCCCAACAGTCCCAGAGAGATTGTCCCGATAATCAAAGCTTTTTTATTAAAATACATAGCATTTCCCTAATTTATTACATGACCGTAGCGAGCAGACAGGCCACCAGAAGCTTTGGTTTTTGGCGCTTTAATTATTGCAGGTTTAGCGCCTGCCGCACCGTCAAGTGGTCTAACACGCCGCTGTGAGGCCGTGCCTTGATGGCGCCAACCGCCATCCATCTGTCCGCCTATAAAAAACTCTGCTTCGCCGGGACTATAATTATGATCCAGCGGCGTAGATAATTGGCTTATATCCGACACGGGCTGTACCAATTTCGGCGTCACAATTATCACCAATTCAGTTTCATTATTTTTGAATCTTGACGAACGGAATAATGCTCCCAGAACGGGAATATCACCTAGCCACGGCACTTGGGTTTGGCGGTTGGTCTCGGTGTTTTGCAACAAGCCCGCAATGGCGAAGCTTTGGGAATTGCGTAGCTCCACCGTTGTATCGGCACGGCGCACAGTAAGGCCGGGGACTTCAACACCACCAACCCGCACCGAATTTGTCGGGTCGAGCTGACTTACTTCCGGGCTAACTTTTAAATTGATAACACCGTCGTCCAGTACTGTAGGGGTAAAGGACAAACCGACACCGAACTGGCGATATGTAATTGTCACCTCACCATTGCGTCCTGCAATCGGAATAGGAAATTCTCCGCCAGCAAGGAAGCTAGCCGTCTCACCTGACATAGATATGAGATTAGGTTCGGCCAAAGTGCGGATAACGCCGTTTTCTTCCAAAGCATCTATGCGAACATCTATATTGGTTGCGCCTATAGTGTCTTGCAATAAAGCTGTTACAGCTGAACTGCCCCCGATTGCGCCAACGCCACTAGCAAAAGAAAACTGCCCAGCCTGTTGCACCAAAAGTCCAACGCCTAGCTCTTTGATAGCCGCCCGTGTGGCTTCGACAAAGCGCACCTCTAGCATGACCTGATGGGAATCGCGCACAATCAATCCGTTCGTCACATCATCAGCGCTGGCATAAGCCGCTGCAATTTTTTCGGCCTGCTCTGCGACCCTTGATGTGGTGACATCACCGGACAAATATAGTTTGCCCGCCAAGCGGCGCACTTCTATGCGCTCTTTGGGAAATGTCTCATATAAGCTTTTCTTTAAACCTTGAATGTCTAAATTTACTTCAACATTGATTACGTCCAAAAGGCGTTTTTTATTGTCGTAAATCATGACACTGGTTTTGCCGCGCGTCTTGCCCGTAATTAAAAACGAATGGTTAGTCAGAACAACTACATCAGCAATACCACTCTCGGCTACACGAACTTCTGAAAACGGTGTATCTGATCTCAAAGTGATATTGCCGTCCTTAACAACCGCTGCACTAACAGTATTTATTTCAGCACTCGCCTCAACCCAGGCTTTGGCACTAGCAGGTACATTGCTGGCAGCGAAAACTGCAAGAAACATTGCGGACCACAATAATTTCGTAGTCCCGGGTATATTTGGTAATCTATAAGCCATTATTGTACACCTCCCGCCAAGTTTGTAAGAGCAGCCATATCTTGTTTTTTGGCTTCGCCGCGATACACCTTAACCAAACGTGGTTGCCCGTCGCGTACCACGACTACTTGCGCCGTCTGGCTCACTGGCCGCACTTGCTTCTTGCGCACAGCGCGGCGAGGCTTCGAGTTTTTGCTTGACAAATCACCAACCTGCAAAGCTCGAGCGCTTAGAATTTCTTTGGTACCAGCGGCGCGCAATGCCAAAGTCATAGTGCCAACGGTTTTTGCCAAGGCAAGTTTTTGAGCCTGCAAGGCGCTCACCTCTAGTGTAATGGTTTTGGCTAGTTTGGCGCCAACCGCCATGCCATCACTGTCCATATTAGTCGTCTGGTCCGTGCCAAGGACTTTAATGTCCTGTAGCAATATTTCGGCTGTGAAGTTGGTTTTGCGATCGCCGCCTGTGGCGCTCTTGCCGTAACGACTTATTTTAGCAGGTGCA
>JALSHM010000310.1 GCA_026982235.1 Robiginitomaculum sp.
TGCGGGTGCCAGAATGAATGACGAAATCTATAAACGCGCCGAACACGTCATCAAGACAGCGGGCGAACAAGGCCTAACCATAGCCACCGCCGAAAGCTGCACAGGCGGGGGGATTGGGGCGGCACTTACCGCCGTTTCCGGTTCTTCAAAAGTGTTCGAAGGTGGGATAATATCCTATAGCAATGCCGTCAAACATTCTCACTTAGATGTCCCGCTCTCTATAATAAAAAGACACGGTGCCGTTAGTAAACATGTCGCCTGCCTTATGGCTGAGAATGTCCGCGCTAATATGAACACCGATATAGCCGTCTCGGTCACAGGTATCGCCGGCCCCACCGGTGGCAGCAAAGATAAACCCGTCGGTACAGTTTGGATTGGACTAGCGGTTAAAGGCCAAGAAGCTAGGGCGCAACATTTCCTGTTCGACAATAATGGCCGCGAAAGCATCCGCATTGCAACAATACGCGCCGCACTTGAAACAATTTTAACGGCACTAAAACTAGTAAATTAGAATCCCGCGCAGGCGGAATTGCCCGCTCGTCGGTGTTTTTGGATTATTTGAGATAAATAATTACGCTGACTAAGTGTTAATCTGGCCATGAATGAACGCGCCATAACCCGCCATTTACGCGCCCCATAGCTCCAAGTGGTGCGCGCCACCAACCATGATCATAACAAACCAGCATGGCACGTCTTCGCAAAACAGTCCCCCAGAATTTTATGCCATAAATGCACACGCGTCCGTATAAGGATATTTTACACATCAATTCCATAAATTGGGTGCGGCTGATATATCTGCCACACAAATGAAACAATACGCTATAGCTGCACACGGGGGATATATTGCGGCGATCCATGCTGCGGCGCGCACGCTTGTCGTGCCGATTGATAATCGCAGGTGCCTGTATCTGGGTTCCACTGGCCGGGCGATTTTGCCCGCTCAACCACTCGAACCAAATCCTTATCCAGATGAGAAATGCCCAAACAGCACCGACCGCCCCGCCCCGTTCATTGGGTATAATGACAATTCCAGCACGACAAACATAGTCAATAACTGTCCAGGACGCCGTGTTCAAAAGTTCCGATTTATATGTGGACACAAAATTCATGCCACAAATATACCCTCACTTTAAAAAGCAGGGATAAGATTTCTGAAAATTGTGTAAGCTATTGTAATTATGAACAATTTACTTTAATAAGACGCGACAGCTTCCCCCTTACACCATGCGTAAGTCTTGCGCCTTATCCCCCGCTGGCACGCAGACTTGTTGTGCGCGGCGTTCAAAGGCGTTCATGATAGACTTGGCAGCGCTGTCTATTTTGTTGCGCGCCAAGAATTGTAGCGGGGCGAGTTTTAAATTTACGTCCAAAGAGAAGTCGAGCTGGGTAGAACCGTCTGAGAGCGGATGAAATACCCATATATTACTTAGATTGCGCACCGCGCCGCCGTGGCCGGACTTTTCTATGGTGATACGCAAATTTTCTCTGTCTGCCGTCGCCAATGAACGGAAAGTCTCGGCAACGAATTTATATTGCACGGCCACATCAACCGTGAGGGCTTCGGTGCTTAGGGTCGGCTGCTCGCGTTTTAAAATCCGAACCGACGAGATAAAATTGATAAATTTTGGATAATTTTCCACATCAATAACCATTTCCAGCAAGTCTTCGGGCCTGTGAAACAGTCTTTTTTGGCGGTGAATGCGCATTTAGTGACCTTTTTTAGCAAGACGGGCAGCACGTAGCTGGGCAAAATCCGCATCCGCATGATAGCTAGAGCGGGTCAGAGGTGTGGCTGAGACCATCAAAAAGCCTTTAGCGCGGGCTATGGTCTCATAAGCTTTGAATTCTTCGGGCGTGACGAACCGTTCGACCGCCGCATGTTTGCGGGTTGGTTGCAAATACTGCCCAATGGTCAGAAAATCTACGCCCGCCACACGCATATCGTCCATGACTTGCATAATCTCCTCTTTGCTTTCGCCGAGACCTACCATAAGTCCAGATTTGGTAAATTGTTCCGGATCTCGTTCCTTTACCCGCTCTAGCAGGCGCAGCGAATGATAGTAGCGGGCACCTGGGCGTATTTTGAGATAATTGCGCGGCACAGTTTCGAGATTGTGATTAAACACATCAGGCTTGGCGTCGATAACGATTTCGGCGGCGCCGTCTTTTCGCAGGAAATCCGGGGTTAAGATTTCGATAGTTGTTGCAGGA
>JALSHM010000311.1 GCA_026982235.1 Robiginitomaculum sp.
CGTGGCGCGTAATCTCGGTACTATCGAGGTCGCGGCGTTTACTATTGTGGGCCGGGTAGGGATGTTGGCGCTGACTATGCTCTATGCGTTATCTGCCTGTATCGGGGCAGTGACGGGGCAAAATGGCGGGGCGGGATTAACCGATCGCGTGCGCGAAACATTTATTTTCTGCTTCAAAATTTGCTTTGCGTGGGGTGCCTTTATCGGTGTAGTGCTGGGGCTAACGGCCACATTGATACCCCAAGCCTTTACCAAAGATGCAGCAGTAGTTGCGGCGGCGGCACCGTATTTTTGGATCGTACCCGTGACATTCGCAGGCTACGGCGCCGTATTTGTCGCTGCTGCCGGTTTTAATGCCCTTGGTCGCCCTAGCTATGGCCTGGTCATGACCATTATCCGTTCCATGTTTATGTTTGTGCCATTTATCTGGCTGGGCGTGCATTTTTACGGCATGGTGGGGGCTTATTTGGGTATGGCCGCCGCCAATATCTTGTCCGGTGCAATCGCCTTATATTTCACCTTGAAAAAAGCACCCATGCAGGCTGTACATCACTGATAAAAGTGTTGACCCGCCGCTAAATATCTGGCAATTCCGCCGTCTTCATACCTGTGCGGGTGTGGCGGAATTGGTAGACGCGCCAGATTTAGGTTCTGGTATCGAGAGATGTGGAAGTTCGAGTCTTCTCACCCGTACCATAAAAAGCCTGCCGAGTTAGCTCGGCAGGCTTTTTTGATTAGAAGTCAAGAGATGATCCCAAAGCGAGATATGCAGCAATTTGGGCGTCAAGCAAACGGCGTTCTGTAGAGATTTTTGTGGGAGGCGACGTAGTCTGTACCGGGCAGTATGCGGTCTGAATTTTTCTCCAGGAATGCTATATATTTTGCGCGCATATCTAGGTCTTTAAAATAGTTGTCATTGATGACCCGCCATGTAATGTCGAGCACCAGATTAGGTGAACCATTCAGTGCCGCTTGCGACGAACAACACGCCCGTATCCAACAGATATTGATTGATCTCGGTCATGGACTTAGCCGTGCCGCCGAACGGGCGGAAGTGATTATGGGCATCGACAACAAATGTCTCGCCCATTGTCGTGCGGTCATAGCATTGCTCGTGGCTAGATGTGCCCGCGCGAAACATATCCAAGGTCCGCGCCGCCGCCGAGAGTTTATCATTACTCGTCGTAGCCTTCGTCCCAGTTTGTGGCACACTCGCACAAGCGGCAAGTGCCGCTAGTCCAAGTATTGTTAAATATTTATGTTTCATTTCATTGCCCCTTGTGGTTCTTGCTATTTCTCCAAATTCTTGAGCGCACGCTTGGCGTCATGGTTGCCGGCTGCGGCGGATTTTTCCAGCCAGGACTTGGCCGCGACCAAGTCTTTGTCGACACCAAAACCGAATTGATAATTTGTACTTAGCTTGAGCATTGCTTTGGCATGTCCGCTCTCTACGGCTTGTTGTAGATATTTCAAGGAGCCTTCATGGTCTTTGTCAAACAATTCACCTTTGAAAAACTTGTCTTGGGAAATGTAAAACGCGGCCTCGGCGGAGAGGGGATGATTACCGCCTGATATTTCATGGTTTTTATATTTGTCGCCTGACGCCGCGATTTCGATTAATTCGTTAGCGTGTTTGTCTCTATCCTCAGGGGAAAGGTTGCTATTGTAACGGCTCATGATTGCGCGATAATAAATGGCGTTCGGATTGCCCGTATCAGCGAGGGCGCTAATGCGTTCATCTGTAGCGTCACCAGATGTCATCAGTTTTTGAAACGCGGCAATAGGGTCGCCGTTGCCCGCCGGCGCGTCCATTTTTTTCTTATCGGCCTTAGCTTTCTTGGCGACTTGTCGCTCAAGTGTGCCTATAGCACCTTTGTTACCCGCCGCCGCAGCCGCGACCAATTCCTTTTGGCTCATTTCTTTCTCAGGCGGTGTGTCGTCACCCCCGCAGGCGGTGAGGGTGAGGCCGAGTGTGATTGCGATAAGTATGTTTTTCATTTTAATTTCTTTTTCCTATTGTTATCTGTGACTTATTTTAAACGTAAAACTAAATGCAGGGTGGAGTCTTTTTGAATATTGTAATCCACCAGCAGTTTCGAGTTATCCAATTGCTTGCCTGCGAAAATCAATTTTTGCTGCTCTGGCGGGATACCTTCTTTGTCTTGGATTGCCTGTTTAACTTTCAGAATGCTACTCGTTGGTTCA
>JALSHM010000312.1 GCA_026982235.1 Robiginitomaculum sp.
AAGATGGTAATTTTTTCGCCGTTAAATTCGCGGCCTTCTGCACTGGTAATGCCTGCCCTCATAAGGTCGGGACGCTCATAAAAAATATGCAAAAGCTGGCCAATAGAAACAAACACCCAGACAACAGGAATACTGATAATCGCGGCTATGATAAGTGCGCGAGCCCCGTCATTTTTGTTTTTACATGTCAGGACGCGTTGGGTCATATCTTGATCCATACCAAAGCTGGCAATAGCAAGTAATGTCATACCCGTAAGCACTGAAATCATGGCAAATGGCTTTGTGAAATCAAAACTGAAATCAAAAAATTTGAGCTTGTTTTGCGTGCCGCCGCCCACATCTGGCGCATTTTTGAGAGCCCCTACAATATCAGCACTACTCGCCGGAATAGCTCTCCACAAAATAAACAACACAGCAATGGCCGCGCCCCAGTAAATGACAAACTGTATCAGGTCGCTCCAGATAACCGATTTAATACCGCCCAAAAATGTTATCGAAAACCCAAGTACCATCATAATAAAGGCGGAAATGATAATACTCGAAGCGTCAATATTTGAAAACAAAATCATCGAAACGGCAATTGCCGCCAAAAAAAGCCTAGAGCCACTGGCAAAGACCCGCCCGACAAGATACATCCCGCCCGCAGCCCGCATGGTATTTGCGTTAAATCTATCTGCCAGAAGTTCATAGACGGTTGTGACTCTCATCTGGTAAAATTTGGGTATAAGGATTTTGGCAACAAAAATCGCGGCTATTATGGTGCCGATATTTGTCGCCAAATAAGTATAGTTTCCGCGATAGCCCTGATCCGGTCCGCCTAAAAATGTGGCAGCAGATTGCGATGTAGCTAAAACAGAGATAGCCACCACCCAATAGGGCATAGTGTTTCCACCCAAAAAATAGTCGCGGGAATTTTCGGATTTGCGCCGGGAAAACATCCAGCCAATAGTGAACAGCACAGCTATATATCCTGCCACTATCACCCAGTCTAGTAATACAAAACTTACCGCCATATGACGTTTCCCCTTTTATGTATTCTTGCTTTAATTCCCTGATTTTGTTAGGGTTATTATTGCTGCCGATCGCCCCGATTTGCAACCATAAAAATATAACAGGACGGGATATGACAGAAGATGTAAACCCCAGGTTTGAGGGCTTTGACCAATGGTCAACCCGCAATGCCGTTCATGCCATGTATGAAGGACAACTTATGGCCATGGCTGCGATTAAACCCGCCCTTGACGACATCACTACCGCCGCCGATATGGCTGCGCAAAGACTGGGCAAATATGGCCGCCTCGTTTATGTGGGCGCAGGTACATCCGGGCGCATTGCCGTACAAGATGGCGCAGAACTTGGCCCAACATTTGGCTGGCCGCAAGACAGGGTGGTGTTTTGTATGGCGGGCGGCCTAGAAGCGTTAACGGTGAGCTCGGAAGGTGCAGAAGATATTTTGCACGACGGTGCAAACGCAATGCAAAATGAAAATATCGGCAAACACGATGTCGTTTTAGGGGTGGCAGCCAGCGGCAGAACTCCCTTTACAATTGGCGCACTTAAGCAGAGCAATGCTTTAGGCGCTCTCACCATAGGTATTGCCAATAATTCCAATACGCCTTTATTACAAGAGGCCGACCACGCCGTTCTTGTAGAGACTGGTAGCGAGATTATAGCCGGCTCAACAAGAATGAAAGCTGGCACCACCCAAAAAGTAGTTTTAAACATGCTTTCGACCGCGATTATGGCAAGGCTGGGGCGGGTCTATAAAGGCCTGATGGTTGATATGGTGGTTTCCAACAAAAAACTAGAACACCGTGCGGTGAATATGATTTGTGATATTGCCGGATGCTCAAAAAATATTGCCCAGTCTGCGCTGGGAGAGGCCAATCTGGATATTAAAACCGCCGTCCTGATTGCCTTGGGCGAAAGCTTGCAAAATAGTAGCTACGTTCTAAATCAGGTAGGCGGAAATTTGCGCAAAGCTCTGGTGCTGGTTAAACATGTCTAGTGTCATCAACATGCTTGAAGAGCAACTGGGAGTGGGCGCCGTGCTTTCACGAGAAGAAGTATCGGGGAGAGCCGTCAGCTATTGGGATAATAGCCCCGTAAACGCCAAAGCTTTGGTTCGACCCAATTCGACAAAAGAACTATCTGTAGCCCTTAAAATATGCCATGCGCACGGCCAATCCGTCGTGACACAC
>JALSHM010000313.1 GCA_026982235.1 Robiginitomaculum sp.
CTCCCACGGAGACATGAAATCGAAATCTCTGAATTCTTGGGGTAGGTTTACGGCTTCGTAGATTACTGATTTGCGTTCTTCGTCGTAGCGGACTTCTACGAATCCCGACAGCGGGAAATCTTTGCGCAAGGGATGGCCTTCGAAACCGTAATCGGTCAGCAGGCGGCGCAAGTCCGGGTGCTCGTCGAAGACGATACCGTACATATCAAAGGCTTCGCGCTCATACCAATTGGCCGCCGGATAAACGCCGATCATGGTGTGGACGGGGGTGGTTTCGTCCGTGGTGATTTTGACGCGAATGCGTTGATTAAGCTGCATGGACAGCAGGTGATAAACCACATCAAAACGGCGCTCGCGTCCCGGATAATCTACGCCGCAAATGTCGATGAGCGTGGTGAATTTACAGAGCGGGTCATCACGCAGGAATGTAATTACTGCGATAATATCCTCGCGCCGCGCATTCAGGGTCAATTCGCCATTTGTGATGCCTGCGCCATCGAGCGAACTGTCCAGTGCGCTCAGGATATGGTCTTTGAGATCTTCAAGGTCATTGCTCATATCTAACGCTCAATATTGCCTTCTCTGTGGATTTTCTTTTGTAGCTGCAAAATCCCGTAAACCAAAGCCTCCGCAGTTGGCGGACAGCCCGGCACATATATATCGACAGGAACAATCCGGTCACACCCACGCACCACGGCGTAAGAATAATGATAATACCCGCCGCCATTGGCACATGACCCCATAGAGATGACATAGCGCGGGAACGGCATTTGGTCATAAACTTTGCGCAGGGCTGGCGCCATTTTATTGGTCAGTGTTCCCGCCACAATCATCACATCGGATTGGCGCGGGGACGCGCGCGGCGCAAAGCCGAAACGCTCTACATCATAACGCGGCATAGCGGCTTGCATCATTTCGACTGCGCAACAGGCCAGCCCAAATGTCATCCACATGAGAGAACCAGAGCGCGCCCATGTTATTAGGCTATCGGCAGGGGCGACCAAAAAACCTTTATCGGCCAATTGATCGGACAGACCATCATAAAACGCATCATGGGTTTTTGGGTCATAAGTCGGCGTTTCGTTTACAAGGATATTGGACATAATCTATTCCCAATCAAGGGCTCCCTTTTTCCACGCATAGGCAAGGCCTACGGCCAACTCGAACAAGAACAACATCACCACAGCCCAGCCATAAACACCAATTTTGTCAATGGATACGGCCCACGGGAACAAAAACGCCACTTCGATGTCAAATATAATAAACAATATGGCCACCAAGTAAAACCGCACATCAAATTTCATGCGCGAATCATCAAAGGCGTTAAAGCCGCATTCATATGTGGATACTTTTTCCGCATCTGGACCGCTGGGAGCGAAAATCTTGGCCATCATCAAAAACGCCAAAGAAATCACCAAGCCAATAGCCAAAAGGATGACGGCTGGCAAATATTCCAAAAGATACGCCGAATAGGTTTCGGGAGTTGAAGAATAGACGACTTGTAGGCCAGTAAACATACCGATTATTTCACCATTTATATGTATAGGAGGACTCACTCCCCCAACAACTATTTTCGGGGGCAAACTAGGCGCGGGCGCCAACAAAAGCAATGCGTTATTTTGTCTAACAGGCAGATTATTTTGAAGCAGTTTGCATATATGCTAACACTGCATGTAGAGAGCAATTCTACCTCTTGCGCCCTACGGGAATTGTTCCCCCCATCCCCCCTGCGGGGTACTTCCCCCGTAAACGGGGGAAGAAATAATCTATGTGGCTACGAATGTGAATTTAACCTCTTCTTTCTTCCCCCATTTATGGGGGAAGTGCCGGAGCGAAGCGGAGGCGATGGGGGGACACACTAAAATCAAGTACAATAGGAGAGTTGGATTCTCATCCCAAGCGGGAGAAAAAAGGGGAATGCGGCATTTGCCCCGTTTATACTAAACCCGATAAACAAGAAGAATCATGAACACATTGTAATGTGGGGTTTATGTCCCGTTCATTTTTGCCTTGCTAGGGTGAAGGTGGAGGGGTTGAGTTTATTAACCTATGAAAGAGATAAAAACATGACATATTTCAAACGTAAAACGCTGATACCAATAATAGCCCTATCGGGCGTTTTGGCGCTCGCTGGGTGCGAAACCACTAACGGCAATGATAATACTTTGAAAAAAGGTGCGCTTGGTGCCCTC
>JALSHM010000314.1 GCA_026982235.1 Robiginitomaculum sp.
GCACTTGCTTTGCGGCGTGCCATAGGCGTTCAGATTTGGTTTTGGTCTGAACGGTGTTTATTTTTGATTATTACATATTGGCACAGTCTTCTATGGCAACAAAAACGTAATTGGTTAGCGTTTTGGTTGGTCTATTGGGCGGGGCTGGAAAAACGTATTCGCGAATTTTCGCGGCTACAGGCACAGCACATATAACAGGCTGCGCCATTACCGACTATATGCGAGCACGCAATCAGGCAGGGTCTGATGGCGGATTTTGTGCTGGGCGATCTTCGCGTGCGTCACAAGGCATGTGCCCTGCTTTGGCGCAAACCTCAAAAATTGTCTTTAAACCATTTAAGTGACCTTACCACATTGCCGCCAGCATATCTGCGTTGGCGGATGCGGCGACCCGAGAGGTCTGGAGGACCGTTGTTGGCTTCCGTTTTGTCGTGGAATACATGTTTTATAAGGCCGGCGGCGACGGCAAAATCAGGGCCCGTCATTTCGTCCGGCAATCCTAACAACCCGTGAGGATGCCCGACCCGTACGCGTTTGCCAAAAATATATTCTGCCAGTTGTACGGCACCGGATAATTGCGCTGCCCCGCCCGTCAGCACAATGCGCCGCCCGGCAAAATCACCTATACCGGCATCCTTGAACCGATCGCGGAGGATTTCAAAAGTTTCCTCTGCCCGTGAACGCACTATACTTGTCAAGCTTGACAGCGGTTCGTGGTGCAGCTCGTCTTGGGCACCCATTGGCGGGCACGGCACCATTTGGGTATCATCATCTGGGCTTTCCAGCGCCGATCCATAAATGGTTTTGATACGCTCCGCCGCCTCCCATGGTGTCGTTAAACCACGAGCTATATCGCTGGTAACATTCTTACCGCCCACGCCAATAGCATCCACATAGACCAAAGTCCGATCGCGGAACACCGCCGCAGTGGTGATGCCTGCCCCCATGTCGATTAAGGTTACACCTAGATCAAACTCATCATCCACCAAAACCGCTTCGCCTGCCCCATAGGGTGAGGCAATCATGCCAGCAATCCGTAAATGACAGCGCTCTATACAATGGGCAAGATTGCGCAATACGCCAACATTCGCGGTGACAAAATGCATATCGACACCCAAGTTTTTACCAAACATGCCGCGCGGATCTCTGATACCCCGCTCCCCGTCCAAAGTCCAATTCATGGGCAATGCATGTAAAATAGCCTGCTCGGGTTCGGCAAATTCTGCCATAGCCGTATCCACCAATCGCCGCAAATCCTTATCCGCTACTTCGGCACTGGAAAAAGTGGTCTCCACATTTATATGTCGCGATTTCAGTGAACGGGTTGAGACATTGACTATTACAGAAGAAATAGCCAAGCCAGCCGCTTTTTCCGCCTTGGTGACTGCGTGCCGTATAGTATATTCCGCAGCTTCCATATCCACAACTGCCCCAGATTTCAGACCCGCACTGGCATGATACCCCGCACCCAATATGCGTACACCAGCGCCCGCCTCTTGATGGCCAATAAAGCAAACAACTTTGCTAGAGCCAACATCCAAAACTGCAAATATTTCTGGCTGCGCCTGAACCGAGCCAACTTTAAACAATGCCATCTCGCGCTCTAAACTTTTCTAGTTTTTTTTTGACCGGACTCGTCAACAGTCTTTGGCTGTAAAAATAATCTGCCCTTGATGCGCATGTCAATCCGTTGAACATCCAAGGCCAATAAATTGTGCTCGCGATTATAGCTATCAAACCTTTGCAAGGCTGCTGCCGGATTTTGCTCCGGCAGGAGAATGCGCAATCCATCGCTCAGCACAATATCCCAACGCCGCTGGCCTACAAATACAGCAGCTTCAGTGCGCGCCCAAACTTGCGGGTGCGCTTGCAATAGTGTCAAAATTGTTTCCGCTTTTTCGCTTGCCCCTGTCCCGACAATATAAGGTAAATCGGTAAATTCTTGTGCATCCGCACTCAAGATGACTACGCCTTGGCGATCAACAACATAGACTTTCTGGTTGTTCTGCCACAAAGCATAGGGGCGGCGCTCGTTAATATGCACCACAATCCGGTTAGGCCACAAACGCCGCACGACAGCCGTATCAACCCAACTTAAGGATTGGATACGCGCTTGGGCATTTTTTATGTCCATATCAAATAAATAATCCCCAGGGCGCACCCCCAACATTTCGCGGACTTTGTCT
>JALSHM010000315.1 GCA_026982235.1 Robiginitomaculum sp.
GGAGTACCCTTGCGGTGCTACGCTCCGGCACGCATTCGCGTCACGGGGCATTTGCCCCGCTTTGGCTCAAACCCATGAAAAATGGGGGAAGGAAGAGCATCAAATTTCCAGTTCGTAGTCTGCCAGCACTACCGAGCATAGCGTTCGGACTTTGCCCGCTTAGATGGGCACAATAAACAAATACGCTTTGCGCCTTAGTACCCTAGCGGTATGCGCCGTATTTCATATTGTGGGTTAGTTTTAATTCGGCTTGGTTATTATTGAGCCGGGCGCGGTAGACTTGCATGTTTTCCATGACCCGTTGTACATAATTGCGGGTTTCGCTGAACGGGATGCTTTCTATCCAATCGATCGGGCTGATTTGGCCAAGCCTTGGGTCACCGAATGTTTTGTTCCATTGGCGCACCCGGTGTCCACCTGCATTATAGGCGGCAGCGGCCATGATATATGAGCCGTCGAATTGTTGGAGCAAGTCGTTGAGATGTTGTGCGCCGAGCTTGGTTGCATATTCGGGATCGCCCGTTAGCCAAGCTCTTTGATAGGGGATACGGGCGCGTTTGGCCGTTGTTCGCGCCGTGGAATTTATCATTTGCATCATACCATAGGCGCGGGCATGGGAGCGGGCTTTGGTGTTAAATTCGCTTTCTTGACGGGCAATAGCCAAGACAAAGGGAATGTCATAATTGCGGGAAAGCGAAGTGATGATTTCCGGCATGGGATAGCCGGATTCTGTTAGCATAGTGTCGAACCGTCCAGCCTGTTTGGCGGCACGCACGGATGGTTTCATAAAGCCGTAATTTTTGGCCAATATAGAGAGTTGGGTTAAATCGTGCGGTTTCGTGACAATGTCGTCTAAGTGAAAAGAAAACTGGTTAAAAGTGCGTTCACTTTGGATTTCTCCGATTATGCGCAAGGCGCGAACAAGCTCGCGGCTTTCAAACTCGGGCGTGTGAATTTTTGCCGTGTTTTCATGAGGTAACTGCGTATAGGCAAAACCTTGACCAATATGTTCGGCGGCCAATTGGCTGTAATAAACATTGGGGTATTTGGCCGCTTCTGCGTAATAGGCATTGGCATTGGGATCACCCATTTGTTCGGCGGCGCGACCCATCCAATAGCTGCCGCGTCCACGAGAGACAGGCAGAGAGACGCCGTTTTTAAGTCTGGTGAAATGGGGCAGGGCTTTGTGAGGGTCGTTGAGTTTGGTCAGTGCCAGCCAGCCTGCCAAGAACTCGGTTTCGGCGAAATATTTGCCGGAGGAAAACCCGTGATTTCTCGTCAAGTCGTAAGCATCTTGCCAGCGTTTCTCGGAGATAGCCCAATAGGCTATGCGTTTTTTCTCCAGCCAGACCCGTTCTTTACCTCGGGTGGTGCTGGCGGGGGTTTTTATTTTTAACAAGGCTGCAAGAGCCGATTTTTCCGTCAAGCGCTTGCGCCGCCAATGGGCGCGTTCAAACCACAGGCCGGTATCGTTTTTCACTGAATTTGGTAGGTTTTTAATGGCCGTATTCATGCCGCGTCTGTTAGCGCCGACTTTCATGCGGGCATCCATAAGGGCGCGGTCAGAGCGGTTCATCAAAGATAGAAGCCCACCTGCGCTACTATAATGTCGCCGCCCCAACCAGATAAGATGATCTGCCCGTGCGGCATGGTCTGCCGGGGTTAGTCGGTCTTTATAGCGTTTATAGAGTGTGCGCTGGCGGTCGCGGGTGAGTTTGGAATCGCGCCAGGCGGATTTGAGCCATCTATCACCAATATCCATTTGGCCGCGCTGATAGTAAGCCCGTGCCAGAACGGCGCGGCCTTCACCGGACACAGGTTCGGCACCTTGGAACCAAGCTATGGTATCATTAGCGGATAGGGGGCGGTCAAACATATGCTTTTCCGCTTTTGAGCGGATCCGGGTCATGCGTGGCCAGTCCGATTGTGTTTGCACCACACGGGTTAGCCGCTCGAAAGACACATAAGGGTCGTCTGCGGCTAAGCGCCATTCTAAGACTTTGCGGGCTATTGGATCATGTAAGCGGCGCAGGCGCTTTTCCACATCCGGCCATTTTTGCAGGTCTGCGGCGCGCATAGCTTGGCGAAAAGTATGGGCATCTTTTTTGGAAAGTAATGTAGAGGTATGCGGCACGGACGGCTTTAGGCGCGGTGTTGGGGTTTTGGCATTTGC
>JALSHM010000316.1 GCA_026982235.1 Robiginitomaculum sp.
CCCTGACCCGCAAAGCTGGCGAGCCGGTCATACGTGCTGCCATGATGCAAGCCATGCGCATTATGGGCGAACAATTTGTGGTCGGTGGTACGATCGAGGCCGCGATAGACAAAGCCAAGACATTAGAACTTGGAAAAAAGCCTGCAATTTGCTCTTTCGATATGTTGGGTGAGGGGGCGCGGACGGCACGGGATGCCGATAAATATTTTAAGGCCTATTGGGATGCAATTATGGCTCTTGGCAAGGCACAAGAGGCGCATATTGCGCCCGAAAAAAAGCACGGCATTTCGGTTAAATTATCTGCCTTACATCCCCGCTATGAAGCGGTCAAAGAGGCCCGTCTTTGGCGCGAACTTTATCCGAGAATAAAAGCCCTTGCCCTCGAAGCCGCCAAGGCTAATCTCAATTTTACTATTGACGCAGAAGAGGCTGACCGTCTTGTTATATCACTGAAATTATTAGATAAATTAGCCAATGAAGACGCGTTAGGTGATTGGTCAGGACTCGGTCTGGCCATACAAGCGTACCAAAAACGCTGCGTAGATGTGGTGGCTAATTTGGCGGACTTGGCACGGAATTGCCGGGGGGGAAAAGGCCGCCGTTTGATGGTGCGTTTGGTCAAGGGGGCTTATTGGGATACGGAGATAAAACACAGTCAAGTCGATGGTCATCCAGACTTCCCCGTATGGACGCGAAAACCGACCACTGATTTGTCATATTTGGCCTGTGCGCGCGGACTTCTGGACGCGGGGCGTTGGATTTATTCCCAATTTGCCACCCACAATGCCAACACGGTGGCGGCCATTGAAGAAATGGCAGCAGGCGGTGGTCATTATGAGTTCCAGCGTTTGCACGGTATGGGAGATGCGCTGTATGCAGCTGTATATGACGGCCCGGAACATCCGCATCCGTGTCGGGTTTATGCACCCGTGGGTGCCCACGAAGACTTGCTACCATATTTGGTCAGAAGGCTGTTGGAAAACGGCGCAAATACTTCATTTGTCCACTCGTTTTTAGATGAGAATGTGCCTGCGGAAGAGGTGGCAAAATCACCATTTTCCGATACCGCCCCTATACGTCATGACAAAATCCCGAAACCTGAAGATTTATACGGGCCGAGCCGAAAAAATGCGCGTGGTATTGATCTGAGCCAGTCTAAAATCCGTGCTGATTTGGAGAAAAAGGCAAAAAACCTCAAAAAAATATCCGCAGGGCCGATTGTCAAAGGAAAATCTAACACCAAAGCGGGTGAAGCCGTTTATGCGCCGCAAAATGGTGTGGCGATTGGCTCTTGCCGTGTCTCAACTGAAGATGACATTAAAAAAACCTTTGCATCCGCAAAACTTGCCTATCCAATCTGGGATAAATTTGGTGGAGCTAAACGCGCCCAAATTTTGAACAAAATGGCCGATGCCCTAGAGGAACAGACGGAATATTTCACCGCTTTAATGGCGCTCGAAGCAGGTAAATGCTTCCCAGACGGGGTCGCAGAAGTCCGTGAGGCTGTTGATTTCTTGCGCTATTACGCTGCCGAAGCAAGACGCACATTTGGTGCTCCCAAAAAACTGAGCGGGCCTGCCGGAGAAACCAACCATCTGGCCTTGCGCGGTCGGGGTGTTTTTGTTTGTATCAGTCCGTGGAATTTCCCTCTGGCCATATTCACCGGGCAGATCGCGGCGGCCTTGGCGGCTGGTAATACAGTATTGGCCAAACCGGCCGAGCAGACTTCGCTCATTGGCTATGAAGCCGTTAAACTTTTCCAAAAAGCGGGTCTTCCCAAGGATGTACTCCACTTTTTGCCAGGTTCAGGCGCGACAATAGGAGCAGAGTTGACTGCCCATCCGGATATAGCGGGGGTGTGTTTTACCGGATCGACCGAAGTTGCTCAGATTATCAACCGCACTTTGGCCAGCAAAGACGGCCCCATCCCTGTTCTTATTGCAGAAACGGGCGGACTTAACGGCATGTTTGTAGACACCAGTGCCCTTAAGGAGCAAGTGGTTGATGATGCAGTGGCGTCTGCGTTTAACGCCGCTGGGCAGCGCTGTTCGGCACTACGGGTATTATTCCTGCCCGTGGAGACCGCTGATAGCTTTATTGACTGCCTCAAAGGCGCTATGGACGAATTAGAAATAGGTGACCCGGCGCTGGCAACCACAGATGTGGGGCCGGT
>JALSHM010000317.1 GCA_026982235.1 Robiginitomaculum sp.
CAAGCAACCGCTAAAATCCTCACATTTTGTTAAGCATATATTTGCATCTCTCGTCTTAAGATTACGCGACCGCTATGAACATGACGGTTTTGTCATGTTTTAGCAAGGTTGGTGTTAAGTGCGTTGGCGCACTTTAGCTTTGGAAAGGATTCTGGCGTGATGTCTGTGTTGTTTAAATCGTTCAAACCTGTTGCGGCGCTATTGAGTGTGGTGGTGATGGTTGTGGTAGTGCCTATGAGCGTCGCTGCGAAGCCGCTCGGCATGCCGGATGAACAAGGTCTGCCTAAATCTTTGGCAGATCTCATCGAACATATTGCGCCAGCGGTGGTTAATATTCGGGTGGTGACCGGTGGCTATGCGGCCAATCGGCCAAGCGAAGATGCGACGGAAGGACAGGGCTCCGGGTTTATTGTCACTTCTGACGGGAAGATTGTCACCAACTATCATGTGATTGAAGGCGGTGACAAAATCACTGTCGACTTTGCTAATGGCGAAGAGTTTGAGGCCAAAGTCATTGGTACAGATCACGAAACTGATATGGCGGTTATTCAAATTCAGTCGGACAGAGAGTTTGACTATGTTGAATTTCACAAAGGCAAAGATGTACGCATTGGTGATTGGGTGTTGGCCATAGGCAACCCGTTCGGTATTGGTCAATCCTCCAGTGTAGGTATTATTTCGGCTATTGGGCGCGAACGGGTCGATTCTGGATCCTATGTAGATTATCTGCAAACCGATGCTACGGTTAATCGGGGTAATTCAGGTGGGCCATTATTCAATTTCAAAGGTGAGGTAATCGGAGTCAATTCCGCCATTTATTCACCGACAGGCGCCAGTGTTGGTATAGCATTCGTCATTCCTCATTATCTCGCCGCAGAAGTTGCTGCGGATTTGATTAAGTATGGTAAGGTTAATCGAGGATTTCTAGGCGTTAGTCTACGCGAGGCAGAATATTCGCAAAATGGTGCTGTCTTTAAAGGTGGTGCTACTATTGAAACTATCGGTGCGGGCAGTCCCGCAGACCTTGCAGGTTTGCAGCTGGAAGACGTTATCCTACGGGTCAATAATACGGATGTTCGCAATGCGACTGAAGCAACTCGTGCTATAGCAAAATTACGTGCTGGTGAAACGGCGATTTTTCAAATTGAACGCGGAGACACAACTATACCGGGAGGTGTCCGTGTTACAATAGCTGCTCGTCCTACAGACAAAGAAGCGCTGAAAGTCGCTTCGGGTAATGTTGCGGGCGCAATTGCTTCCACCGTAACCGCTCCGCCTGTACCGCAGGCTAATTCAATGCATAATACGGGGTTGTCGCTAGTTGACCTAGGGGCAACATTTCGCGAAAGCATTGGCATGCGGGCAGATCAAGTCGGGGTTTATGTAGATTCGGTTGCGCCTGGCAGCAATGCGGCGCGCAAGGGAATAAAATCTGGCATGGTAATTTTACAAGCCAATGCTGAACCAGTAGCAAGTGTGCGTGCCTTTAGTGAAATTGTCCGCAAGGCCAAAGCATCGGGACAACGCTCCTTGGTCATATTAGTGCGGACGATAAATGGCAGCGAGACATACACGTCAATTTCTCTAAATTAACGAAACGAAAAAGGAAAAACAATGCGAATATTGGTGGTAGAAGACGACGAAGTTGCGGCGGAATATGTCCGCAAAGGACTGATGGAAGAAGGCCATGTTGTCGATCTTGCGGGTGATGGCGAACTTGGTTTGGAAATGGCCAAGGCGGCAGATTATGATGCGCTTGTGCTTGACCGGATGTTGCCCAAACGCGACGGTTTATCATTGCTTAAAGAACTCCGCGCAGATGGGGATAAGACGCCCGTATTGATTTTATCAGCCCTTGGTGAAGTGGACCAAAAGGTAGAAGGCCTGCGCGCTGGCGGTGATGATTATCTGGCTAAGCCTTATTCATTCGCCGAACTCTTGGCGCGGGTTGAGGCTATGGGCCGACGTTCAGACCCCACAGCAGCGGTCACGCAATTAAAAGCAGGCGATTTGGAAATGGATCTCCTCGCCCGGACAGTCAAACGGGGCGATCAAAAGATACTCCTGCAGCCACGGGAATTTCGCTTGCTTGAATGTTTAATGCGCCATGCTGGCAAGGTTGTGACCCGCACCATGTTGCTTGAAAAAGTTTGGGATTATCACTTTGACCC
>JALSHM010000318.1 GCA_026982235.1 Robiginitomaculum sp.
ATATATAAACCAGACCCATCATAATCGGCAGGCCGATAATACCCATGCTTATGGCGGTGACATAGCTGGTCTTAAGGTGGGAAGCCAGTTCGCCGCGCCGCTCAGCCCTTGCATAAAACCGCGCCATGGCAGCTTCGACCCAAGTAAATACCACCATATGGATAAAGTGCAAGCTGGCAATGGCAAGCGCATAGCGGCCAAATTCGGCACCGTCCAACAGTCGTGTCAAAATAGCAATCGTGCCGAAGCTGATAATGATATTGGCCAGATTGACCGGGACATATCCGAGCATTTGTTTCCACATAGCGAGCCTACCGATCGTTTTCACTGTCACCGAGCAAGCACGGCAAGGTTTTGACCATAATCATCAGGTCGAACAACACGCTGGAGCGTTCAATATATTCAATATCTAACTGTACCCGCCGCGCTACACCTTCGGCGTCGTGCAAGGGGCCGCGTGAACCATTGATTTGCGCCCAGCCTGTCAGGCCGGGTTTAACTTTGAGGCGGTGAGCATATTCGTCGACCAATTTATAAGTTTCGATATCGCCCGTATGCATACCAACCGCATGGGGGCGCGGCCCGACAAGGGACATATCACCCTTCAACACATTGAGGAGTTGCGGCAGTTCGTCCAAGCTGGTTTTGCGAATAAACCGACCAACGCGGGTAACCCGGCTATCGCCTTTGGTCACTTGCGAGCGGGCTTCTTTGTCTTCGTCCTCTACCTTGAGGGAACGAAATTTAAACACGCTAAATATCCGGTTGTTAAAGCCTTGGCGTTGTTGTTTGAACAAGACGGGGCCGGGGCTATCCAGTTTAATCGCCAGCGCAATAATGACCAGCACAGGGGCGCCGAACAACAAGGCCGTGCCGCTGATGGCAATATCCATAAAGCGTTTGGCGAAGACGGCGCTGCCCGAAAATGTTTTGCCCGAAATATCGCGCGTACCGATAGCGGCAATTTGGGTCAGGCGTTGTTGCACATGATCCAAGTTTTCAAACTCGTCGACCACGAAGGCGATGCGGTTTGGTAATTGGCGTACTTGGTTGACAAAAGCAGTTTTGCGGCTCTCGGCCAAGTTCGGCAAGGTGACGATAATTCTGTCCACATAGGGCAAGGCGTCCCAATCCAGCATATCCTTAATCTTACCAACAACTGGAACCCCGTGAATATTATGGGGCGCACGGGACAGACGCTCGTCAAAAATCGCCAGAATGTTCAACTCCCTCGTGCGGGCGTTTTCTTCAATCAAGCGCCGCGCCGCTTCGGTCGCGCCGAGCATAACAATAGTCGGGATTAACTGTCCGCGTTCGTGCTGGCGTTTTATCCACATATAATAAACCGTGTGCAAAACCAAAAGGGTCGCGGTGGCCAATAGGCCGGATATGGCCAGTGCGTCTGGCAAGAATGTGTCTGGTTTGGCAATCAAGGCGATGGCCAGCCAAACACCCAGCGCAGACGCCGCGCCAAGCAAGACCTTTTTCATATGGGAAGCATATGTCTCAGCCGGGGAAAACTGGTGCGCCTTGACCCAAAACAAAGCACCAAAAAATCCTATAGCCCCGCTGAGGCCAGCGGCAAGGGGGGCAAGAACCGCCTTGTTATTGATACCCACATAGCCACTCCAAATAGAGATGAGAATGACGGCGGTCACACATATGGCGTCTATTACACGCAAGCTAAAGCGCAGCGCAGGCATATTTCCGGTTTGTGCGGGTACGTGAATTTCGGATAATTTTACCCGAGGTCTGTCTTTGGGTTCTTGATGGATTTTTTCCACACGCGCCCGGCTACGTTTGCGCGTATAAGTGCCCGTGCGCCGCGCAAATGCTTCGACGGTTTCCACCTGACGTTTTTGCACACTTGCCCCGCCACCGTGCGCCGTATTTTTCGTAGGATTATTGGCCGAGCCCACACTCGGATTATTTAACTCTTTCATTCAACCCACCTTATTGTGGCGATCCTTATAGGAACCGTCCAGCATTCTAATTCTGACCAAAATACTCCAATAGGGAAAATAATGGGTAAACAAGGAGAGGTTTTTTTGTACTTATTCGGCGCGGTTGTCGTTAATTTTCTATGGGTTTGTGCCGAAACGGGGCGCAAGTCTGTCAATATGGTTAATATGCGGCTAATTTTACAATTAAA
>JALSHM010000319.1 GCA_026982235.1 Robiginitomaculum sp.
TTATTGAAATGATTACAACGAGTTTGCGGGCTTCTGGAAAACCCAACCTTTATTACCTCAAATCCATCTAACTCGTCTTTAGGTCTACCTAGGAAGTGTGATAGATTTCCTTTGAGCCGTAAAATATAGAGTTCTTTTGGACTATCCTGCTCAACTATTACTTCATAATTATTTCTTGCTCCAAATACTGCCTTAGATGGTGATAGTTTGGCTGGTGAAGCTTCGGTAATATTTTCACTTTTATAAACTTGACGGCGCACAAATGTGAAATCAAGTAGCTTTTTAGCCTCCTCTGGCAACAGCCTCACGCCTTGTGAACCAATCAAAATCGCGGCCTGCGTACTATATGTTTTAGGTGCGAAACTTTCAATTGATACTCGATTTTCAGGTATAAGCTCCCACGCACCCACACATCTTACACCATCAGTCCATTTGTCTAAACGGTTAAGCCTTTTATTTTTTTGAATTTGCACGGGGGCTATAAACTCATGTGAATGACCTACTTGATGATTAGTTTGATAAAAACCTAAAATCTTACCACGCATATTTTCAGGTGTCTCAGGGCTTTTCGCGCCGTAAATTACAATCAATGCTCCCGGTTTTGTCTCGCGTAAAAATTTATCTCTTTGCCCCGATAAGGAAAAACCAATGCAACCCCATTCCTCGGGTGTCCAACCATAAAATGATGTTAGCCATACATTTGGTGGGTCTGCATAAATGTGTTCAGCAGGTTTTCCTAAATCTTTCACTTATAAACCGTCCTCTCCTACTGATTAAGGAAACTCCTAAGCTTCCTTGACCTACTCGGATGTTTCAGTTTGCGCAATGCTTTTGCTTCGATCTGCCGGATACGTTCGCGGGTCACGCTGAATTGTTGGCCGACTTCTTCTAGGGTGTGGTCGGTGTTCATGCCTATGCCGAAGCGCATGCGCAGGACGCGTTCTTCGCGCGGCGTTAAGCTTGCCAGTACGCGGGTTGTTGTCTCGCGCAGGTTGGATTGGATGGCGGCATCTATGGGCAGGATAGCGCTGCTGTCCTCAATGAAATCACCGAGCTGGCTGTCTTCTTCGTCGCCGATTGGGGTTTCGAGCGATATTGGCTCTTTGGCGATTTTCATCACTTTGCGCACTTTATCCAGTGGCATAGCCAGCTTCTTGGCCAGTTCTTCTGGTGTTGGTTCGCGGCCAATTTCGTGCAAAATTTGACGGCTAGTGCGGACGATCTTGTTTATGGTCTCTATCATATGCACCGGGATACGAATGGTGCGGGCTTGATCCGCGATAGAGCGGGTGATGGCCTGGCGTATCCACCAGGTCGCATAGGTGGAGAATTTATAGCCGCGTCTGTATTCAAATTTATCCACGGCTTTCATCAAGCCGATATTGCCCTCTTGGATGAGGTCAAGGAATTGCAGACCACGATTAGTGTATTTTTTGGCAATAGAAATCACCAGACGCAAATTAGCTTCGACCATTTCTTTTTTGGCCTGCGCCGCTTCGCGTTCGCCCTTTTGCACGGTCTGAACAATGCGGCGAAACTCATCGACAGGCACGCCGGTTTCCTGAGCTTGCTCGGCAATTTCCGCCCTTAATTTCTCAATAGTACGCTTTTCGCGGCCAATAAATCTGTCCCAAGCTTCGGAGCGCCCACGTAAGTTTTCTAGCCAGTCCGGGTTTAGCTCGCTCCCCAGATAGCAAGCAAGGAAGTCCTGGCGCGGCACGCCATTCCCATCAGCAAGGCGCATCAATTTGCCTTCAAGCCCAATTAGGCGTTTATTGATAGCGTAAAGCTGTCCCACCAAAGCTTCAATCCGGGCATTGTTCAGCTGCAAGGATTTTAGTTCTTTTATGATTGTTTCTTGAAGAGCATCAAATTCTATCTGTTGCGGCTTGCGTAGTGATTTGCCTTTGAGCCGTGCCCGGATTTGCATATCCTGCAAGCTTTGGAATCGGCCAAAATCCCGACCAATATTATTAAGGATTTCAAGTATACCCTCACGAAGCTCCGCTTCCATGGCCGCCATTGACAGATTTATTTTCTCGTCTTCATCTTCTTCTTCGTCGTCATCAAGGGTTTTTTCACCCTCGGCGTGGGTGGCAAGCTTCAGCACGGGGCCGTGCTTGGGCTTTTCAATCTTCTCGCCTTTTTCAGGCTCAATTTCACCTTTTTCAATTTTCTCACGCCGCACAGCTGCGTCTGAACGGTCTTCCTGGATATTGCCAATAGACAAATTATAGGTGGTATCCAAATCAATAATATCACGGAGCAGAATACGTTCTTCTTCAAGCTCTTCACGCCATACCATAATGGCTTCAAAGGTCAGAGCACTTTCGCACAGACCTTTAATCATGGTATCGCGTCCGGCCTCTATACGTTTGGCTATGGCGATTTCGCCTTCGCGGGATAGAAGCTCAACCGTACCCATTTCACGCAAATACATACGCACAGGATCGTCGGTTCTATCGTGGGCAGGCTTGGAATTTCCGCCCTTAACGACACGGCTGTCAGCCTTCGTTAGCGTATTGTTGGACGTATCGCCTTGGTCTTTATCGTCGACTACCGAAATGCCAAGATCAGATAATTGGGTGAGCGTAACTTCGATTTGATCCGGTGTTATCTCATCAACATTCAGATGCTTGTTCAGTTCAGACGTAGCCAGCAAGCCGCTTTTCTTGGCCACCGCAATCATGCGCTTAACGGCAACATCGTTCATGTCGAGCATTGTGGTTTTTTCTTTTGGCGCGGCCTCGACTGGTTCAATGACAGTTTCTTCTGCCACTGCTTTTTTAGCCGTAGCTTTCTTAGCTGTTGTCTTTTTCGTCGCTTTCTTAGCGGCTGGTTTTTCAGTGGCTGCTTTAGCCATAAATCTTCTCCATTACGCGGCGCGGGATACCAACCTTAAATAAGGTTACTCCAACGCCAAAACAACCCCGTCCCGCCCAAAACTTTTCAGTTTTCTGGCAGGTGGAGCCTCTTCTTTGTGCGCCCGCACGAAATGCGAACCCGTATATATTCGCACACCCCAAGAGCCTATGATGACTTTTTGGGTCCCGTTGCGCGTGACAGGCGCTGTAATGCGTCCGTCTTGTCAGAGCGAATGGTGTCGGCCAAGCGCCCCCTTGCTTCTTCTCTGGCTGCGTTACCGCTTTCGCGGCTCATCAATTTCCCTGCCTCTGCCAGCCATATTGTACGGCGTTTAGCAATGTCAGCGTCAACGCCGCCCATAGCCGCTATGGCCAGATTGCGCTCTCGCAAGAAAGGTTTAATAGTTGCAACCAGCCCTTCGTCCTCTATATGGGCAATGAGCGCGCGTTTATCAACCGCTATTGTGTCTTGCCAATAGCTTAAAAGTGCATTTTGCAAGCTTTCGCAGGCTGGCGAGCTAAATTTCAGGCTAAACAGAGTTTGGTCAATGCGCTCTAGAAGTTCCGGCCATTCCAACACCGCCCCGATTAGACGCCGCTCGCGAGCCATCTGTTGGGCTTCGGGCAGCATTTTACTTTGCTGGACTTTAGTCGGCTTTTGCTTGCCGCCCCATGTTTTATATTTGCTCCCCGGCGTCCATTTAGGTCGGCCAAACTCTTTATCAAACCGCCCGAGTAATGCCGTCTGATATTGGTCGCGCACACTCTTATCGCTAATTTCGTGTAGGGCTTCAAATATACGTTTCTTAAGACCGGCCTTAGCTTCGGGACTATCCAAACGCTCGCGCTCTACTTCTTGCCGCCATAACATATCAACCAGCGCCACAGATTTCTCCAATACGCGTTTCATAGCCTCCGCACCCTTAGCACGTATAAGATCGTCCGGATCCATATTGTCTGGCATCAAAGCAAAGCGTAAAGTCTGTCCTGGGCGCAACAAAGGCAAAGCCCGCTCTACTGAACGAAATGCTGCCCTAAGGCCAGCTTTATCGCCGTCAAAGCAAAGTATCGGCTCTGGCCCCGCCCGCCACAAAAGCAATAATTGCTGTTCGGTTAAAGCTGTGCCCAGCGGCGCACAAGCATGTTCAAATCCGGCGCGCACCAGCGCAATAACATCCATATAACCCTCGGCAACGATTAGCCCGCGCGCACCATTGTTTGGATTGTGCAAGGCCTTGCGGGCTTCTGGATAACGGTAAAGCACACTACCTTTATGAAATATATTGGTTTCTGGGGAGTTTAAGTATTTGGCTTTGGCGTCTTTATCCAGTGCCCGTCCACCAAATGCAATCAGCCGCCCACGTGCATCGGTGATGGGGAACATAATGCGGTTTCTAAATCTATCCCACGGCTTGCGGTTTTCCTGACCATCATCAGGGCGTATCACCATACCAGCTTCCACCAACCGATCTAAAGACGCACCTTGCTGGGTCAATTCATCAACCAAGGCATTAAAATCATTGGGGGCAAAACCAATACCGAACCGCTTGCAGTCTTCACCCGTGAGACCACGCCCCTTGAGATAAGCCCGCGCCTCTTTACCAATTTCCCGGCGCAAGCACTTTTCGAAAAACGCTTTTGAGCGCTCAATCCAGCTTATGGTTTTTTTGTTGGACGCCGCGCGGGCTTCCGCTTGCGGATCAGCGGCGGGAAGCTCCATCCCGGCTTGAACGGCGAGGCGCTCCACTGCCTCAGGGAAGCTTAGCCCCTCAATTTCCATCAAAAATGAAATAATATCCCCGTGTTTGCCCGAAGAAA
Organism: Robiginitomaculum sp.; assembly: GCA_026982235.1. Lineage (GTDB taxonomy): Bacteria > Pseudomonadota > Alphaproteobacteria > Caulobacterales > Maricaulaceae > Robiginitomaculum_A. The sequence goes on from JALSHM010000319.1 coordinate 4,683, forward strand.
AACAGTGGTAAAATCCTTTCTCATCATTAACAAAAAACGATGGTGTCTTTTCATTGGTGAACGGCGACAACCCAGCAAATTCCCGTCCTTGGCGTTTAAGCTTGACATGCTTACCCACCACGTCCGAAACGCGAATCCGCGCCTTTAATTCTTCAATAAAATGTTCACCAAATTGCATGGCGCTAATCTAGGGTGGTTTTGAGAGGAATGCCAGAAAGATATTCAAGCGGGAAGTTCAATAACTGCAAAATTCTTCCCCACCTATTCTTGGCTTTTTACCTCTTATTAGTCATAGCGCTTAAATAGATAAAAAGCATTCTTCCCTATTATACACCCTTGGCTATCTAGGCAGTGCCCTTATACGCTTTGATCTTGGGAGATAAAATTGCAAAAATATATTTGGAATAAGACAAATATAGACACTCGCCCCGGTACAACCATCCAGTATAGCTATTATGATCCAATTCAACAGGTTCACCTCCAATGAAACCGCTTGAAGACCCCGTACAAATGTCTAATCGACAAAGCAATGCCTTATCGCAAGCCAAAATAGGTTTGGCGTGTCTTTGCCTAGTATTATTTACAACCGCCAGCAATGCTATGGCTGGCAGCACACTCACTATTTCTGACGAAGTCTTTGGCAATAATGCTACAAGCCGCACAAATGCAAATATTTTGGATGATGCGTGGGGGGCAAGTTTCCCTACGGGTTCTTACCGGCCTGACTTATTTCTCGGCGGCGCAGGATTTACAGGCAGCAAACTATTCACGGATCCAAGCGGTGCTAGCTACCAAGTTGACTGGGAGGTAGGTCGCATAAATCAAGTTGGCCCAGGTTTGCCAACTTCAACAAGTTTCATATTAGCAACAGGCGGCTCGGTTACAATTGGTCCTAGCACCACTATACAAAGCTCCTCCCCAAACCCCTACTCAACTGACACACGTTTATCTACCAGCGTATCAGGTACAGGGCTAAAAGCCGTAAAATTGGACTTTAACAATAGCGCTACGGATATTTACGCGTTCGGCTTCTATGTTGGGGATCTCGAATCCCGTCCGAACAACGGCACGGTTGGCCGTGTCATTGTTTTTGATAAGAGCGGTGTCGTTATCGGAGATCATCCTATTATTTACACAGGCACTGTAAAAACCACAGGCGGTGATGTCCTTTATACAGTCACAGAACCTGTCGGTGCGCCGAGTGGGTCTGCCAATAATGATAACGGCGATTGGGGTAATGCGACCACAGCCTTCCTGTCTATCGCATCGGATATTGCTATCGGATCGGTAATCGTTCATGTGGGGGATGATGACCATACAACCAATAATACTGGCTCAACCGAACAACTCGGCATTACCGGATTTCAAATTCCAGCCGAACCAATAACGCCAGGAACTGCACAATTAACAGCCGTTAAATCAGTCGCTTTATTTGACACATCCGCAAGCGCCTATGCAGTGCCTGGGGAAGATGTAGTGTATTCCATTGCCGTTACCAATGAAGGCGATGGTGAAGCTGATAATAATTCGATTTTTCTCGTTGATAAATTGCCAAATGATTTAGTGTTTTTTAATGGCGATGCAGATGGTCCTGGCCCTGGAGCGGGTGCCGTCCTCTTCAGTCAAAATAGTGCTGGTTTGACATTCGATGTGGCTACTGATGTCAAATACTCCGATGGCCCAGCCGCCCCCGCAAATTTTGCATCTTGCACTTATAGCCCTGCGACAGGCTACGACCCTGCGGTTAAATATATTTGCCTGAACCCAAAAGGTGCCATGGCGAATGGCGCGCCTTTCCCCAGTTTCACGGTAGATTTTCGCGCACAAATAAAATAATAATCACCGATTTGAACCCATGCGCGAAAGCCTTTATGAACACAGCATAACAGCTATGCGCGTATAGCACTTCCTTGATTTGTATTTTGTGTCATCCTCCCTATATGCAATGTGTAACCACCCGAAAGGAACACTCTCATGATCGTTAAAATGATGAAAAGTAAGCTACACCGTGCCACTGTCACACAGGCGGATTTGCATTATGAAGGCTCTATTTCTATTGACACGGATTTACTGGAGCGGGCGGATATTCTGCCCAATGAGCAAGTGGATATTCTTAATATCACAAATGGTGAGCGGTTTACGACATATGCTATCGAAGCCCCGCGCGGCTCCAAGACCTTTGGTCTGAACGGTGCCGCCGCCAGACGGGTGCAGGTTGGCGACCAAATTATTGTTGTCACCTATTGCGACATGGAGCGCAAAAAAGCCCGCAATTACGCCCCAACCGTCGTGCTTTTGGACAAAAACAATGAGATTGTTAAGCGTTGATTTCCCCATCCCCGCCCTAGCAAGAACCTCACTCCGCTCGGTTATCGGTGTTATCCAAATAGCTTAGAGGTCATGATTTCACCATACAGTTTTTGCAAAATGGGGTTTGGGGGATGATGTCTAAACGGTCTGTGGAAATATCTTTGCCGCACTTGGCGCATTCGCCGTAAGTGCCCTCATCTATACGCGCCAGCGCGGCTTTAATACCACGAATTTCATCTAGACCCATATTTCCCAAATCTTCCAACACTTCATCCTCTTCGCGTTCAGTAGCGTTTTCGTCCCAGTCGGGGTTGGGTTGGTCATCAAGGCGGCCTTCAATATTGTCGAGCCGCCCTTCCAAATAGGCCAAGCGTTTACGCATTTGCGCCTCATATTTACGGACATCTATCATATCGTTCTTCTCTCCCTATATTTATGTATTATCTACCCAGATTAACAGGCTTGCCCTTGTAAATGGTCCGGCGCATAATGTCGCACATAGAGGCTTGGTAAATTGGGAACATCGATGGAATTTTTAGCTTTAATTGGACTTGGTATATTTGGCGTCATGTTCATTGGCGCCATTATGGGAATTGCGGCCAATGCCCGTATTGGTAAATTAGAGCAGCAAGTTAAGCGCTTGCAAAACCAATTACACGGCGCGGCGCGCGGGGAATATACACCGTCTATGCGCCCGGAAGCCGCGCCAAAATCTGAACCTGAAAAAAAACAGTGGCGGCAATCAAATCCCGAACCAATCATGGCCAAGGCCGCCCGTAAACCCGTTGTCACGCAAGCTAGACCCACTAAGACGCCCAACCCAAAGAAAGTAAAGCCCAAGCGCGTCAAACGGAGTTTTGAAGAAGAAATCGGAGCGCGGTGGGCGGTTTGGGTTGGTGGGGTTGCCCTAGCATTTGGGGCGATATTTCTGCTCCGTTATACCATTGAGGTAGGTGTATTTTCCCCCGCCATGCGCATTACCCTTGCAGCACTTTTAGGGGGTGTTCTCTTGGCTGCAGGCGAGTTTTTACGCCGGGTCGACGGTAACACACCAAACTTCCTAACGCCTTATCTGGAGCCTTGTCCGGCCTCAAGCAAACCGCCTATATTCCTGGTGTGCTGACGGCTGTAGGCATTTTTATCCTACTCGGCACCAGCTATGCGGCTTATGAATTGTATAATTTCATCGGCCCATTTGTCACCTTTGTATTGCTTGCAGTTATATCGGTCGGGGCGCTAGCTTTGTCCCTTTTACACGGCCCCAAAATGGCAGCTCTGGGCTTGGTAGCGTCTATGGCCACGCCCTTACTCATTGATATGGGCACACCAGATTATTTCATTCTCTATACTTATCTGATTGTCGTCTCCATTGCCGCTCTGGCCTTGGCACGCCTAAGGGATTGGTCGTGGTTGAATGTGTTGACTTTATTCAGCGCGCTTGGTTGGTGCTTTATAAGTTATGATGCTACCACCAAAAACATTACCTATGGTGCATGGCTAATCTTCATATTGTGTATGTTCGTGCTTTCCACCTATATCGCCCATCATCATGATAAGATGCACGGCGATAATAACCCGGAAAAGGGTCTGCGCCACAATTATAAATCTGCACATGTGTGGGCGAGTCTGGCGGCAATTATGGTGATTGCTGCGACTTGGGATTATAACGGCGTAAAAGAACTGCAAACCTATATGGCGCTTGGATTTGGATCTATAATAGCGGCTGTTGGGTGGGTTATATCGCGCCAAAACGCCAATATCATTATTGGCGGCATTTGCGTAGGATTAGCCATATGGATAGGCGCAGACGGCAATTTCGGTATAAATGTAAGTGTGGCATTAGCTGGCTTATACGCTGCCACTATTATCATGCTTAGTTTCCTCAGCGCACGTAAAGCCGACACTCCCCTGATACAATTCATATGGAGTGGGTTCGGCGTAATATGGCCTATATTTATGTTTCTCATACTCTATAGTATTTTAAACCCGTCCGTAATTATCTGCAAATCTGGCGCGACTGGTTGCGAGAGCACTACGCCAAGCCTGTTTCCGCAAGCCATTGCGTTAATTTTCTTTTTACTCACCGCCATAAACGCCGGGCAATCATGGTTGCTATGGCGCAAAGGCGAGAATACATCACGAGCAATATCTGTGTACGCCGTAGGCGCGGCTATAGCCTACACCCTCGCCGCTCTCATCGGTTTTTCCGGTCTTGTCGAAACTCTCTTACTCATGGTGGGTATCGTTATCAGTGCAGGCATTTATAGCCGCATTACCATACCTGCCTTACGATATATTTCGGTGAGTTTTGCCCTCCTTAGCGCGGCTTATACTTTATTTATTCACCTCGGTAAAAACGGTGCGTTGAGCGAGCGGATTATCATCAATGAGCTTTGGATTTATTTTGCTCTGCCTGCCCTATTATGCGCAGGAGCAGCCTGGTTGCTCGCACACCGAGACCGTGACATTTGGTCGGAGGGGCTTAAGGCTCTGACACTAACATTCACGGCTTTGTTCTTCGTGTTCCAAATTCGTCATTTCATGAACAGTGGCAATATTCTGTCGACTAAATTCGGGTTTGATGAAATGGCGTTACAAATCATGGTAGGGCTTAGCTTCACCCTCGGCGGTACATTGCTGGGTCGTCAGAATAAACCAGATGCGCAAGCGCGTAAACCCTACCAACGCCTTATCCCCGGATTGGCTATGACCGTATCCATTGCTACATTGACGTTGTTTGTGTTTGGTATTTGCTTTGCTTATAACCCACTGCTTTCAAACAATACCGTCATCAAGGGTGGCATGATTATCAATAGCCTCTTATTGGCTTATTTGCTTCCCGCCTTGGCACTGGCCGCAATCACATATCTGTCCCGTGGCCGCCGCCCCAAAGCATATATCAATGCCACAGGCGCACTCTCTCTCATAGCCTTTATGCTGTATTTAGCCGCGTCGGTGCGTATGCTATTTGCGGGCAATAAAATCTCCATATGGGCGACATCGTTCAAAGATGCAGAGCTTTACGCCATTAGCGCCGTTTGGTTAATATTCGGGATACTGCTGTTAGTGGCGGGTCTTAAGTTTAAGCAAAAAGACATTCGCTTGGCCTCAGCTTTGGTGATTACCCTAACCGTTCTCAAAGCCTTCTTGATAGACATGGCATCATTAGAAGGCGTATTGCGGGCTATGTCATTCGTGGTTCTTGGTTTGGTATTGATTGTCATTGGCCGCGTTTATCAGAAACTTTTATTCTCTCAAAAAAAGGTCGAAAAATAATCTATGCAGACCGAATTTAGCATTACTACGAATGGCGCAGGGCTTTATGAGTTTACCCATGAGGTTGTTCGTTTTGTCAGAACCGCAGAAAAAAAGACTGGCCTGCTAACACTGTTCGTACGCCATACATCGTGTTCTTTGCTAATTAGCGAAAACGCGGATCCGGACGTAATATTAGATATGCAAGATTTTTTCGCCCGGCTTGTTCCCGATGCGAACGCGGCGAGCATGGATTGGCTCCGCCATACTTGTGAAGGCGCGGACGATATGCCCGCCCATATCAAGGCAGCACTAACACCAGTATCATTGTCTATACCCATTCGTGGTGGCCGCCCTATGCTCGGCACTTGGCAGGGCATTTATCTATTCGAGCACCGTATGCGTAGCCACCACCGCCAAGTCATGGGGCATATTTCCCCATAATATTCCGCTATCATTACCCTTGATTTTCGTTAGACGCCCCCGAAGTAATGCTATAACAACGCACATTCACACTACATTTTCACAAGGAAGTGCTTAGACAATATGGCTGGATCAGCTCAGGACAAAATTCAAATCGACAATGACCCGAACCGTCGTGGTCGACCAGGGCGCTTGCCTGCGCGCGACAGCTCCCGGATTACCCGGCGCATCACGGCTTTTTCTATTGTCGTTGGGGTGATTTTAATCAGTGCCAAGCTTATTGTATTTCGCGAAAGCGGCTCTATTGGTATTCTCTCGTCCCTTGTCCATTCGGCTTTGGACTTTATCGCGGCTTTGTCCAGCTTTATCGCAGTACGTTATGCCGCTCGACCTCCGGACGCTGTATTCCGTTTTGGGCGCGGCAAGGCGGAGGGCTTCTCGGCTCTGTTGCAAGTTTGCCTCATCGTATTGGGCGCAGTGCATCTTTTGGAAGAAGCCATTTCACGGCTCGCAGACCCACAAGCCATTGCCCATGAAGGCTATGCCATTGCAGTTATGGTGTTTGCCATTGCGCTGACATCTTGGCTTTTGATCGCCCAAAGCTGGGCCATTCGGGCGACAGGGTCACTGGCCGTGCGCGGCGACCGCGCCCATTATATCGCAGATATGTCCGCGAATATTGCGGTGATTATCGGTATTGCCCTTGCCAGCTATACGGAGTTTTTACGCGCAGATGCGCTGGTCGGATTTGGCATTTCCCTTTGGCTGTTCTACACTGCTTATAAAGTCGGACGACTGGCATGGAGCCAGTTAATGGACGCGGAGCTGCCCGAGAAAGAACGCGCCCTTATCCGTGAGCTTGCCCTGAAGGACAAACGGATTAACGGGGTTCACGACCTGCGGACCCGCGCCAGCGGGCCACATGTACATATTCAAATGCAGCTTGACCTTGACGATGACCTCTCCCTACGCGAAGCCCATGACATTGTTATCGCCGCAGAGAGTCGTATGATGGACGCTTACCCAGCCGCCGACATCATGATCCACCCCCACCCGAGCGGCTGCCATACAATCCACGGCAATGAAGTGTTTAGGCAAGACCAATGCCAAGACCATAATCATGGATGACCATAATCATTAGTTAAACCTTTGCTAATATCCTATAGACATGAGAACACTTTACCATTGGCCTTTGGATCCGGATTCGCGGCAAGTGCGGCTGGCTTTGGCTGAGAAAAAATTAAAGTTTAAACTGGAAACTGCCGTGCCTTGGGCGCCGGTGGAAAGCTTCTTGCGTGTCTGTGTCGAGGGCGTGCCGCCTTGTTTGGTCGAAGACACGGACAGCGGTAAATCTATCATCAGTACGGCACGTGCCATTTGCGAATATGTGGCTGACGACGGCAGTGGCCGCAACCCGCTTCTGCCCCACACGAATAAAGACCGCGCCGAAGCCAGGCGGCTCTGTCACTGGTTCGACGTAAAATTCGCCAGTGATGTTAACGCTTATATATTGTCTGAACGGTTAGAGAAAAACTTATCCGGCGCGGGCGCACCCGACCCGTCTGAGCTTCGTATTGGCCGTGCACATTTGAAGTTTCACTTGGAATATTTGGAATGGCTGCTGGAAAGCCGCGACTGGCTGGCGTGCAACCAAATGAGTTTGGCCGACTTTGCGGCTGGGGCGCATATTTCTTGTCTTGATTATCTGGACGAAATTAACTGGGACAAATGGGACGGCCTAAAGCAATGGTATCAAAAACTTAAGTCCCGTCCCTCATTCCGCCCCTTGCTCAAAGACACTGTCCCCGGATTGCGCCCGCCGCGCCATTATGCAAATTTAGATTTTTAAACCGTGACGACCTTGTCTAAATCCCTAAAAACCCGCATTCAAACTTTGGGGTTTTCGGCTTATGGCATTGTCGATATTGCGCAAATAGACCAAAGCCACGGTGATGGGTTATTTGATTATATTGCCCGCGAACACCACGGCACAATGGAGTGGATGCCACGAACGGCACAGCGGCGCTCTCACCCCCATAATCTCTGGCCACAGGCCAAGTCCGCCTTAGTGCTGGGTATGAATTACGGGCCTGATAGTGACCCGCTATTATCCCTATCGCAAAAAGACAAAGCCACCATTTCCGTCTATGCGCGCGGTAAGGATTATCACGGGCTTATCAAAGGGCGGCTCAAGGAATTGGCAGGATTATTGGCGCGAGATACGGGCGAGGACGTGAAAGTATTTGTCGATACTGCGCCCTTGATGGAAAAGCCATTGGCGGCAGCGGCGGGGCTGGGATGGCAAGGTAAGCATACCAATCTTGTCAGCCGCGATTTTGGCTCTTGGTTGTTCTTGGGGGTTATCCTGTGCGCCGCAGAATTGACGCCAACCCCGCTCAGAACAGGGGATTGTGGCACGTGTCGGGATTGTCTAGATATATGCCCGACAAATGCTTTCCCAAGCCCCTACCAAATTGATGCCCGCAAATGTATTTCCTATTTGACCATAGAGTTCAAAGGCAAAATTGATCTGGATTTACGGGCAAAAATGGGCAATCGGATTTATGGCTGTGATGATTGTCTCGCCGTCTGCCCGTGGAATAAATTTGCAAAAACGGCCAGCGAAATAAAACTGCAAGCGCGTCCGGAATTAGACGCCCCCGCTCTGGCAAAGCTCGCCAAACTGGACGACAAACAATTCCGCACCCTATTCGCGGGCTCACCCATAAAACGCATAGGCCGCGACCAATTCATCCGCAATGTGCTTTATGCCATTGGCAATTCCGCAGACATAAGCCTAGCCCCCAGCGCACAAGCGCATATGGACGCGCACAATCCTATCATAAAAGACGCGGCCAAATGGGCAATTGCACAATTATCCGCTTAACTATTTCTCAATCTGAATAGCGGCGGGGACGTCTAGGCGCATAGCTTCTTTTATCTTTCCACGAAGCAATAAGGCGTCAATATTGCTACCGTCTGCTACCAAGGATTTTTCAATATCCGCCTTTGCCATTTTAAGATTATTTTGCTTAAAATAAGTTTCGGCGCGCACACGTAAAGCCCGCGCATTGCCGGGATGAAAAGCGAGCGCAGATGTGAGATCCGTCACGGCATAATCCAAATGCCCCAAAGCGCTATAAGCACGGGCACGGGCAATGCGTAAATCCAAATCACTGCGGGCTATTTCCAAACCCGCCGTAGCGGCATTATACGCTTTTCGCGGTTTCTCTGCTTCTAACCATAAACCTGCTGCTTCAGCGTAAAATCCCGCACGCATATCAGGGCTGCCGCCGTCTGGCGCTTTGGCAATTTTCTCTAGGCGGAATGCTGCTTCACCGGGATGACCAAGTGCAAATAGCGCCATAGCTACACAATGGCGTGCCCGCCGCCCGCCGCCTTCAGACTGCCAAATCATAGCATCCTCATAGGCGGTTTCCGCATCATCTGCGATTTTCTCAAGGCAAGCTTTATGCTTGGCATCAAAATCCACATTGGCGGCTTGCGCGGTCAAGGACACACCAAATAATAAGCTAGCACAGATAATAAACATATTTTTCATATCCGCCTTTTATGAGGCCACGTCCAAAAGGGCAATGCCGCTAACCGTTAAAATGCAGTTATGTTAGGGCGGTTTAGTCTTGGATTATGACATTTAAATGCTGAATCCAATGTGTGGCTTTACTGGCTATCCTCACCTAATTTTGCTTCACGCGCAGGCGGATGTATTCGTAGAGCGCTCGGTGATGCGGGTTTTATTTTAGGGTTTGCCCCTTATTTGCCGGGTTTTGTTTTAAATCCCCGCCGCACCAACAAACCTTATCCCCACACCATTAGGCCT
>JALSHM010000320.1 GCA_026982235.1 Robiginitomaculum sp.
GGTTGCTGCAAAACTTCCGGATGCATCAGCAAAATTACCACATTGCAAGCTTACAAACCCCACTCCATTATTACAATTATTTGGGCCATTAGGCGCGGAGAGGGGTTTGTCGGTTGTTATTTTATTAGGCTCGGCGATGGCTGGTTTCAGTACAGACCAACCCGGCGAGAATGTGGTCGTGCTTGGGGCTTCTAGGTCCAAGACCGTATCCCCGCCGGCTTGGATTTCTTGCCGCAGCATGTCTAATTGTGCTTCTAGGAAGTCTATCTTGGCTGTGAGTGCGGCATTGTTGTTTGCATTCTCGCCTGCCTGTGCATTTAAAGACAGTGAGAGCGCCGCCGCAGTACAGCTAGCTACGAGCATGGTTTTAAAAGATGATGATGGTTTTTGTGTAAGTATGTTTGACATGAGAAGCCCCTATTTAAGTGTTAGGGGGACAATATCTCTGAAAAAGGAGGCTAACGTACCACCCATATGGGTGGGAATTAGGATTATGTGTCAAAATACCGCATAATTCGGTCTTATGCAGGTTCCACAAGTTCTTTTAACGCTCGTGCCAATTCTTTTGGGTGGCCGTAAGCAAGCAACCTACCAGCATTTTCGATCATGGTACACGATGTGCCAGGGTTGGCCTCTCTGAATTTTTCCAATTCGCCCCGTAGCATAAAATCATGTTCAGCGCCTTGTATAAAGTGGATTGGCGTTGTTTTCAATGCCGCATCAAAAATCGGTTTCCAATCTGAAAACAAACAGGCATGTTCATCTATTTGGTAAGTTGGGTCAGATAAGGCTAAGTTTAAACAATCCTCAAATAATTTGTATATAGATTTATTCTCGATCAGCTTTCTATCCACCGGACTGGCACCCAAAGTTAGCCCGATATATTTTCCCTTATTCTCTTTTGAGCTAAAATATGCATCTGCGGCAAATGTTTGCGGCGCATATAACAGTTCCGGTGAATGAAAAGTCGTCCAGAAAATTATTCGAGCATTGCGCGACATGGCTTCATATTGTTCCTGAGTGGTGAGGGGGGCACCAACATTGATTAAGCCGACTTTAGTTATACACTCTGGAAAAGTTTTTGCACCATGCAGAGCCGTAACACCGCCAGCACCAAACCCGACAACGGGAATGCTATCGATTTTCAAATAATCCAGAATTTCCATACAATCGCGCATATGGCGTACAGGGTCATAGCGCTTTGGCTCGGGCTTATTTTCCCCAAACCCTGATTTATAGGGCGCAATGATTTGCAAGCCTGCGTCCGCCATAGCGTCCACAAGGAACCGAGGAGAAATCGGCAATGACGTATAATCATGCAAGGATAAAATTGGGGTGCCAACCTTGTGACCATAGTGGGCGAATTGCATGGTGCGCCCGTCTTTCAAAGTAATTTTTTCGAGCCTTTGAAAGGCGTTTTCCTGCTTCCAATTCACATAAAACCGGGTTGATGTTAGGGGGGACTGCTCACAAACATGTAAAACCCCGGTCACAATCCGAACCAATTCACTTTGTGTTTTTACATTGGCCTTTGCCAATAAATTTTTAGTGTGCCAGCGAACTGTCTCTAACTTTCGCCCGCTTGATGCGGCTATCTGGTGTGCCGATTTCCCGGCGCAAACCAGTTCCAAAACTTCCAATTCTGCCTCGGTGAATTCAAAAGCTTCTTGGATAATACCTGCGCCGGCCGCATTCCATTCCGCCAGGCAGGACTTTACCAAAATAACGACATCTTCTTCGCAATCCGTAAAGCCATGATCGGTCAATATTTCCGCAATCAGAAGCGTCCCCGTCCCTTCCTCGTCTAATATCCGCAAGCTCAACCTTTTTTGCAGGTTTTTTTTGGATGGTTGGGTTGCATCTGGATGGCTCTGGACGTTGGCGAGAGATTTACGAAACTTCTTCAAGCTATCTGGCTCTAGCTGCAAATCATAGAGCCAATCGCCTGGCTTTAGGGGCAAGCGTAATTTAGCAATGTCATTACTGGCTAAGACCTTACCATGAACACTAACAATTGCACTAGCAAAAACTTGTTTATCCAAAAAACTTTGCAATCTTTGGCGTTGAATTTTTTTGGTTTTCTCGTAAACTTGCATAGCCCTGAGAAAGTGTTGGGACAATATATTCGATTGGCTCGCACTAA
>JALSHM010000321.1 GCA_026982235.1 Robiginitomaculum sp.
ACCAGATGGGCTTGCGCAATGTTCAAATGCTGGAGCAATTTCGCCAGCCATTCAACCTGTGTGGCAATACTATAATTGGCGTCCGGACTATAGGGCGTTTCGCCGTGTCCGGCCATGTCCGGTGCGATGATATGGTAATCCTTAGTCAGCATTTTCGCCGGGCGGTGCCATAAGGATTTGTCCGCCGTATAACCGTGTACCAAAACCATGACAGGCTTGCCGATATTCTCATTATCATAATACACCATATTGAGGCCATCAAGCTTAGCAACCTTACGCTCCAACCCCGCCGCCTTGCGCTCAAAGTTCATCAATTTAGCGGTGAGCCGCGCGCTTAATGTTGGTCTTGCCATGACATTCCTCTTATCTTTTCAGCACAATAGCGCAGGCGCAGTGTTTGTCCAGATTAGCTTATCACAAAATCGCCGGGGCGGTAGCCGGGGTCGGGGTAAGTTGGATTCATTTCTTGCAGCTTCTGGCAGACTATATTGGTGATGATAGCGTTTCGGGTGCTACGGTTATCAGATGGAATAATGTACCAAGGCGCGCGGGTGGTTGAAGTGCGCTTGACCATGATCTCGTAGGCTTTCATGAACTTCGGCCACAAAAGCCTATCTTCAAGGTCGCCGGGGTTAAATTTCCAGTATTTGTGAGGTTGTTCCAGCCGTTCGGCCAATCTTTTTCCTTGAACCTCGTGGGATATATTGAGCATGAATTTCAAAATTGTTGTGCCGTTTTCCGTAAGGTGCTGTTCGAAATCATTGATTTGCCGATAGCGTTTATTGACGGCCTTGGCTGGGGCAAATTTGCGGACTTTAACCACGAGGACATCCTCATAGTGGGAGCGGTTAAACACGGTGATTTGGCCTTTGCCTGGGCATACATTATGCACCCGCCACAGATAATCCTGGGACAATTCGCGCTTGCTCGGAGCTTTGAAGCTGGCCACGTGCAGATTGAGCGGTGGGGTGCGCGAAAATATGGCGCTGGTTGTGCCGTCCTTCCCGGACGTGTCCATGCCCTGCAGGACAATCAATAGGGATTTTTTATTCTCTGCATAGAGTTTGTGGGATAAATCTGCGATTAGTTTGGCATCGGTTTTGATGCTGGCCTTGGCAGATTTTTTATCAGAAAATATATCCACTCGCGTCGGTTTATTGGCGAGTATAAATTTGGCTTTCGCCTTATTTTTGGGTTTTGCGATATAGTCTTTGGGGTCAATAAACATATGCGGCTTTCCTATCTGTATCAATATATATGCCTCTATATGCATGTAAAAGAAAGCGCTACCTAGTATCACACTAATGTGACATGCCGGGGCTAGGCACAGTCTGGGTAATTTGCTATATGGATATGCGTATTGGAGAGGTTTATGAAAAAGACGTTTGTCAATTTTGTTTTGGGTGCCGCACTACTTGGCCTAACCGCTTGCTCGAAAACTAGCTCAGCTCAAGAGACTGTTAAAAACCAAGCAAATGAAACCCCTGCAATGGGCGCAGTCTATAAGGCCGTCGGTGTGCCGTCTGGCACTTATACTATGGATAAAACCCATGGCTATGTGACATTTTCTTATTCCCATTTTGGTTTTTCCAACCCCCAGCTCAGATTTCGTGACATAGACGCAGTGTTAGACTTGGATGCCGATAAACCAGAATCCAGTAACTTGACCGTTATGATTGACGCAAAAAGTATCGATAGCGGTGTAGATGTTTTTGACGAGCATCTTAACAGTTCAGACTGGTTTGACACGGCTAAGTATGGCGAGATTAGTTTTAAAAGCACGAGCTTCACCCGCGCGAGCGCCACGACAGGGAGTATAGCTGGCGATTTGACGATAATGGGTATCACCAAGCCATTGACACTGGATGTGACATTGCTAGTTGCCAAACCGCATCCATTCAAGAAAGTGCCTGCTCTTGGCATTGAGGCGCGCGGCATGCTTAAGCGCTCCGATTTTGGGCTAGGCAAATACGCTCCGGGTGTGAGTGACCAAGTTGATTTGTTCATCAGCGCAGAGTTTCTTAAAGACAAATAATGGCAAGTAAAATTATAACGAATAACAAGTCTTATAATAAGGTGGCAGTCTGGTTCCATTGGGGTATTGGCGGGTTAATTATCTTGCTGTTGGTGGCGGGGTTTTT
>JALSHM010000322.1 GCA_026982235.1 Robiginitomaculum sp.
GTTCTCATCGAACTGGGGCTTGGGTTTTACTCAGGTTCTATCGCCGTTATCTCTGATGCTTTTCACACTTTTTCGGCAGTAGGCGGCATTCTTATTGCTTTCATCGCCAATAGAATATCAGGTAAAGCCGCAACTCTGGCCGCCACCTACGGCTTTAAGCGGGCGGAAATTATGGGTGCGCTACTCAATGGAGTGTTTTTATTGCTGATGGCGATATATGTACTTTATATGGGCTATATGCGCCTTGGCAAAGAGTTCGAATTACCAACGGGGATTATGTTTTTAGCCGCATTTGGCGGGCTGGTTACTGAAGCGATTTCTTTTAAACTGATTTTCAAAAGCCAAAAAACCAATATGAATATGAAGGGTGCTTATTGGCACATCATGCAGACATTTGTCGGCTCTATTTTAATTATTATTGCTGCGGTCGTCATCAAACTAACGGGCTACACGCCGATAGATGCTATACTGGGTATGGCCTTTGGTTTGGTACTGTTTTGGGCTGCCTACAAAATCATTAAAGATGCCCTGGATATTTTCATGGAAACTGTTCCCAAAGATGTGGACATAGCAAATATCAAATTAGCATTATTGGCTATACCGGGCGTGAAGAGTGTTATGCATATCCATGCTTGGACATTAACATCAAACCAAAATATTTTCTCTGCCCATATCCAAATTCACGATCCAGAAACATCTGATACTATTTTGCGGCAAGCAGAGGATTTGCTCAAAGATAGATTTGGCTTCTACTTTTCAACCCTTCAACTTGAAAAAGAGCATCGTGATATGGGTGCGGAAGATATAAATACGGATAAAAATTAAACCCTTGACTCTGGACTATAGTCCAGAGTCTAGAAAACAGGGATAACGCAAAAGGAAGATAAAATGACAATGCTTACAATCGGACAATTGGCGAATACAGCGAATGTCAAAATTGATACTGTGCGTTATTATGAACGCAAAAACCTTCTGTCCCCGGATTTTCGTACTGCCGCTGGTTACAGGCAGTATTCCGGTGATAGTATCCGTAGGCTACATTTCATCAAAAAAGCCCAAGGCTTGGGTTTTAGTCTAAAAGAAATTGGAAAAATGCTCGACATCAGCCTTAATGTTGAGGCCGAATGCGGTAATATTAAACAATATGCCGAAAGAAAAATTGCCGACATTCAAGCGCGCATTAACAATTTGCAAAAAATCTGCGACGGCTTGTTACAAATTGCGGAGGCTTGTCCTGGCGGTGATAGCCCATTGGAAAATTGCACAATTTTGGAGCATTTTTACAAGAGTGAGACCCAGTCCATAACACAATCCGCCGGAAAGGAAACAGCATGAACGGTGATACAAGAACAGGTGAATTTGATAAAGTACCAGAGGGTTATGAGGGCGAAACCTATTCTTGCCCTATGCATCCCGAAGTGCGCGATGTGGAAAAAAGCAATTGTCCGATTTGCGGCATGTTTCTCACACTAGACACGGCGGAAGGTGGCAAGAAAGAGAGCGGCGGGCATGATTGTTGTTCCGTGAATCCGGAAGCTGCTGCCGCTCCTGCTGGAAAATATGACTTGGTGCCAGCGGGATATACGGGCACAATTTATGTCTGCCCCATGCATCCAGACGTACGGGATGTGAAAGCTTCCTCATGCCCTATATGCGGCATGGCCATAGAACCTGCCGGGGTGGTAACGGGTGAAGCCGATACCACTGAACTGGATGATTTTACTCGGCGGTTTTGGGTTGGGCTTATTCTGACTATTCCGGTTATTATACTGGCCATGGGGCCCTTTATTGGTATTCCAGTGGAAAGGTTCATTCCCAAACGCATTACGGTTTGGATAGAACTTATTTTAGCGACGCCCGTTGTGTTGTGGTGCGGTTGGCCATTTTTCACGCGGGGTTGGGCTTCTATAAAAACCAGAAATCTCAATATGTTTACCCTCATCGCAATGGGAGTAGGGGCTGCTTGGCTATACTCAGTTATAGCGACAATAATCCCAGGCATATTCCCCGACGCTTTTCGCAAAAACGGGGTTGTGGAAATTTATTTTGAGGCTGCCGCCGTTATTGTTGTTCTTGTACTGCTTGGGCAAGTGCTTGAGTTGCGCGCCCGGGAACAAACTGGCGGCGCTATTCGTGCCA
>JALSHM010000323.1 GCA_026982235.1 Robiginitomaculum sp.
CGTTAACCCAGGTGCGCGACTTGGGCGAATATTTTCTACAGATATTGCCGAGGTTCGCCTTGCGCTTAGCGATGCCGATATTGCGCGCATCAATCTACCATTAGCCTTTGTCGCAAAAAATCGCGCAAGTGCACCCGACGTAAAATTGTCCGCAACTATTGGCGGGCAATTGCGCGAGTGGAACGGAAAAATTATGCGCACAGATGCGGCATATGACCCCCAGACCCGCTCTATGTTCGCTATTGCCGAAGTGGTTGACCCATATGGTAAAGGAGCAAGCAAGAGCATGTCGGGCGAAATTTTTCCCCTGGCTCCCGGCCTGTTCGTGGACGCTTCTATTGCTGGTAAAACCATTGAAGATGTCGTTATCATACCCCGCGATGCCCTACGCCCCGAAAACAAAGTTTACACAGTTGACCAAGAAGGTATAGCCAAAAGCCATGATGTCACAGTTATCGACACCAACCCTGAACGCGCCGTATTGTCAAGCGGGCTTGAACCCGGTGAATTGGTAATCGTGTCACCTCTGGAAAAATCTCAAATCAATCTGACATTCCGCGTACTGGACAGCAAGGATACGAGCAAGGTTTTGGTCGAGCCTAAAAAGGGCGAGGAAGAAGAAGAAGCAGAAGAAGACAAGACCGATGTCGCGGTAGCTAAGCAAAAAATGCTCGATAGCAAGAAAGACTATAAGCAAGCTAAAAAGGACTATAAAAAGGCTAAGAGAGACGCCCGCAGGGGAAAAAAGGAAGCCGGCAAAAAGAAAAAAAACACTGACGAAAAATCTGCGCAAAACACAAGCCAAGATACAGAGAACCAAGGCTCTAACTCTCAGGACAAAAGTATGGGAGCTGACTGATGCGCGGACTTATTGCATGGTGGGCGAAAAACCCGGTTGCGGCCAATTTGCTTATGTTGGCCATCATTGTTTCCGGTCTATTTGGCTATAATACGCTTGAGCGTGAAATTTTTCCCGGCATTAAGGTTAATGAAATCCGGATAGAATCTGCTTGGCAAGGTGCGTCCCCTCGCGATATGCAAGAGCAAATCATCACCCGCATCGAAGAGGCCGTCTACGATCTTGACGGTATAGATAATATCCAAGCCCTGGCTTTTGAAGGCGGCGGGCGCGTCACCGTTAAAACCAAAGTCAATGCAGATTTTGACAAAATGCTTGACGACATCAAAACCCGCGTAGACGGCATTAACAATCTACCTCCCGACGCATTTCGTTTAACCGTCCGGCGCACCCCCGTTGAAATCGACTATATGTTTATGGCGCTACACGGCGATATGGATCGACTGGAACTACAATTGATTGCCGATGATGTCCGCCGCGAAATGGCGCAGTTATTCGGCGGTGAATTGACCCAAGACATCACACGTCTTGACCGGGAAATTACCATTGAAATTGCTGAAGAAAAGTTACGCCAATACGGCCTGACCTTCCAACAAGTCGCTACCGCTATTTCTGGCGCATCCGTGAGCTTATCCGCTGGAGAGGTGCGCACGAGTGCCGGGAGGTTACAATTGCGCACTCGAGCGCTGGCAGATAGTGCGGGCGAATTTGAAAAAATCGTCATTAGACAAACCCCAGATGGTGGCCGTATATTGCTTAAGGACATCGCAACAGTATTGGACGGTTTTCAAGAACTCGACTTTACCGCAGAATTTAAAGGCGAGGAGGCAGTATTTTTCCGGGTTATCTCACCGGACAAACCAGATGTAACCAAAACCGGTAAAGCCTTTCGCAAATACATTAAAGAGAAAAACAAGACCCTGCCCGAAGAATTGACCCTATCCATGTGGGGGGATTTCTCAGTTGGTTTTGACAGCCGTATGTCGCTTATCGGATCCAATGCTTTAATGGGTATGATATTAGTGCTTATTATTTTGACTATATTCTTACGCCCTGCTGTTGCCATTTGGGTAACCGTCGGCATTCTTGTATCCTTCTTGGGTGCCTTTGCTATCGCGCCGTTTATCGGGATTTCCCTGAATATGATTTCTACATTCGCTTTCCTGTTGGTAATCGGGATTGTGGTCGACGATGCCATTGTGGTGGGGGAAAGTGTACATTTTCATGTGGAACATGGGGTCAGTGGCACACGCGGCAGCATAGCTGGTGCAAATATGGTCTCAAAGCCAGTCATATTTGCGGTCATCACGACCATTATGGTGTTCTTGCCGTGGATGTTTTTGTCCGGGACTACGTCCGATTTTACAACCCAAATATCCCTAGTGGTCATGGCTGCGCTAACATTCTCACTGATCGAAGCTTTCTTTATTTTGCCTGCTCACCTCAAACACTTAAAACCATTACCACCACGTGACCAAATGAACCCGTTCGCCCGGTTCCAAACTATGCTGGCAGACAGTTTAATCAGTTTTGCCCATAAGTTCTTTAGGCCATTCATCGCGGTAATCGTCAAATTTCGTTATATAACATTGGCAATGTTCTGCGGACTATTTTATTTATCTTACGCAGCCATTCAGGCAAATTTTGCCAAAGTAGAAATGTTCCCAGATTTCGGTGGTGATATGTTGATGACGCAAATTACCTTCCCCGAAGGCACATCATTTGATCGACTCGTACAAGTACAAAAGCAGCTGGAAGACGCCGTTGTTACCTTAAACGAAAATGCCGAAAAAGATTTCGACGTTAATTACGACCTGATCCCAGCACCCGGTAGTTTTGCTAATGGTCGTAATGTCCAGGCCTTCCTAGGACTCGCCCCAGCCGAGCAACGCGGCGAAATTTCCTCGACTGATATTGCGGAAAAATTAGAAGAATATCTTGGTTCTATACCGGACGCTCTCCGGGTTACCATAAATGCCACAGGCGGACGCGGCGGCGGCGGGCAGTCCGTGCGCTACGCGATTGCTTCGGATAATGAGGCAGATTTATCCCGCGCCATGAAAGAATTCAAAGCCCACCTCAGTACTTATGGCAATGTCTCTCGCACTTGGGATAGTCTGGAAAGCTCTTCTCAAGAAATGCAATTTAGCCTAAAACCCGGCGCAGAGAGTCTCGGCATTACTTTGGCTGGATTAACCCGCCAAGTACGCGAAGCGTTTTATGGTCGCGAAGTCCAGCGCCTACCCCGCAATGGTGATGATGTGCGGGTTGTGTTGCGCTATCCCAAAGCGGCACGGGATTCCATCGACAGCTTGCAACAATTACGTATCCGCACCAATACGGGGGCAGAAGTTCCACTCTATTCCGTGGCCGAGGTAACATTTGCGCCGGGGATAAGCCGCATTAACCGCCGTGACCGTAAACAGGTCATTTCCGTCGGCGCAGTTATTCGCGGCGGGCCGCAGGAAAAACAGATTATCCAAAAAGATATTGATGAGAACTTTCTGCCGAAATGGAAATTGTCCAACCCCAATGCCGAGCGGCTCTTGGTAGGGGCAGATGATGAACAGACCACACTGCTTTCAGAGCTTATGCGATCCGGTCTATTTGTTCTTTTTGCCATGTATTTTTTGCTGGCGGTAGGCTTTAAATCTTATAGTCAACCCCTACTCATTTTGATCGCAATTCCATTCGCATTTGTTGGCATGGTGTTTGGCTGTATTGTTACGGGTGTACCTCTCGGTATTATGTCCTTCTTTGGGTTTGCCGCAGCCGCAGGGGTAGCCGTAAACGACAATTTGGTCTTAATAGATTATGTCAATCGCTTGACCAACAAAGGTGTCGGGGCTTACCAAGCCATGATAGATGCCTGCGTATCGCGCTTCCGACCGATCCTGTTGACCTCGGTCACCACATTTGTCGGCGTCATGCCCATGTTTGCTGAAAAATCAGCCCAAGCGGAATTTCTCAAACCTATGGTGGTCGCCCTCGCCTTTGGCGTACTGTTCGACTTTTTCCTGACCTTGATGTTGGTACCTGCCCTATACGGTATTGGTATTGACATTAAACGCTTCGCCACAGGATGCTGGACCGGCATACGCCAGCCAAGATTAGGCTCAAGCTATAACCCGGAACTGGCCATTGCTCTGGAAGGTCACGAAATGGACGGTCTTATGGGCGATGAACTCACGGAAACCGTGCCCAAGTCCAAACTAGGGTCAGCACCCGCACAATAATTTACAAAACAATTCACTTAACCTCAGGAGAAAACCATGCCCCTCAACAAACTTATCGTCCCGAGCCTTATGGCGCTTGGGCTAGCCACTGGCCTAAGCGCTTGTGGTGAAAAAGCCAGCACCCCAACCGAGACGGCTCAGGTGCAAAAGCCTGTGCTTGGTACATTCGGTGTCGCTCTTGAGAACATGGACAAAACCGTCAAGCCCGGTGATAATTTTTTCTATTATGTTAACGGCACATGGCTCAATAACACTGAAATCCCCGCAGATAGATCCAGTTACGGGTCGTTTTCAATACTCCGCGACCGCTCGGAAGCTCAAGTTAAAGCCATTATCGAAGACTTGTCAAAAACGACGAACAAGGCGGGTTCTATCGAGCAAAAAATCGGCGACCTCTATGCCGCATTCATGGACACCGAGACTATAGAAGCCAAAGGTTTGAATCCGGTCAAAGCCGACCTCGCAGCTATTGCAGATCTGAACAGCCACAAAGCCGTAAGTGCCATGATGGGCGATCCGGCCATGGGCGTTAGGTCACCTATTGGCGGGTTTGTGTGGACGGATGCGAAGAACCCTGATGTTTACATTTTTTATATGACCCAGTCCGGGCTTGGCATGCCCAATCGGGGGTATTATCTAGACAGCGATGATAAATCTGTCGATCTTCGTGGGAAATATATGGATTTATTGCGCGCTATGTTAAGCGCCAGCGGGGCTGATAATGTCTCCAACCGCGCTCAGGCCGTAATGGATTTTGAAACCAAAATGGCCAACGTCCATTGGGAGCCAGCCAAGCGCCGCAACCGCGACCTGACCTACAATAAAATGAGTAAGGCCGAATTACTGAACTACGCGCCCGGATTTGACTGGACGGCTATGGTAGCAAAGGCGGGCATTGGCGACCAGAAAGAATTTGTTCTGCGCGAAAATGACGCCATACAAGGTTTGGCAAAAATCTTTGGGGAAACACCTGTAGATGTTCTCAAAGACTATATGACTATCCATTATCTTGCCCGTAACGCCGCCTACCTGCCCTCAAATATTGATACAGCCAGCTTTGCGTTTTACGGCACAGCCTTACGAGGCACCGAAGTTCAGCGTGACCGCTGGAAGCGCGGTGTAAGCGTTATCAACAATAATCTCGGAGAAGCTATTGGCCAGGTTTATGTCAAACGTCATTTTCCACCTGCCGCCAAAGCACAAATGGATGACCTCATCGAAAATTTACGCGTCGTTTTCAAAGAAGGCATAGACGGTCTTGAATGGATGGGCGCAGATACCAAGGTCGAGGCCCAGGACAAGCTGGCCAAGTTTTACGCCAAAATCGGTTACCCGAAAATATGGAAAGACTATTCGACCTTGTCCGTGGATAAATCCGATTTGGTCGGCACTATGAAATCCGCAAATGCTTGGCAGTGGAACGACATGATCTCTAAGCTCGGTGGGCCGATTAAGAAAGAAGAGTGGGGCATGACCCCGCAAACCGTCAACGCCTATTACAATCCCGGCTATAATGAAATCGTCTTTCCAGCGGCTATTTTACAAGCGCCATTCTTTGATCCGGCAGCAGACCCTGCAGTGAACTATGGAGGTATCGGCGCAGTAATCGGCCATGAAATGGGTCACGGTTTTGATGACCAGGGAGCAAAATCCGACGGTGACGGCAAGCAGCGTGACTGGTGGACTGCCGAAGATAAGGCCGCGTTCAAAGCCAAGTCCGAAGCCCTCATCGCCCAATACAATCAATTTGAGCCACTACCGGGCGCCCACATTAACGGCCAATTATCCCTAGGCGAAAATATCGGTGATTTGACCGGAATCACTATGGCCTATGCTGCCTACAAAAAATCTCTTGGCGGCAAACCCGCCCCTGTTATTGACGGCTATACGGGTGATCAGCGTTTCTTTCTGGCTTATGGCCAAATTTGGCAGCGCAAGTTTCGCGAAGAAGCCATGCGTACCCAGCTTAAAAACGGCCCCCATAGCCCCGGCGAATACCGCGCCAATGGCATCGTGCGCAATTTTGATGCTTGGTATGATGCTTTTGACGTGCAGCCGGGCGATAAATTATACCTTGCCCCAGAAGATCGGGTAAAAATCTGGTAAGTAGCTATCTATGCCCAATAAAAGAATGACCCGCGCTCTAAGCGCGGGTTTTTTGTATCCGTCTGATATTTGTTAGTTTATAGCATTGCGTCAAAATGAGGAAAGCCATATAGTGTCATCATGATGAAAATGCGGGCATTGTGGCAAACACTAGCAATCGTCAGTTTGACGCTGCTATTTGTACTGGTGCGCATAGGTACGATAGAACATAGCGCACGGTTTGGCTCTAAACCCCATCAACATGATGGTAAAATATGTACCATATCTCTCACCGCACATGAAGACGAAGACAGCCTATTACCAACGGATACATCCCCGGATACTGCGTGCATTACGCGCTATGCGACCCTATTTAACTATGCTGCCTTTGCTACGTACCAACAAGGTGCTGCGCCGCTCACCAAAGCCACCGCTCGTAGTCCGCCAACTGCATAAATCCACTCTACGCACCTTTAAAACTTACTCGCTACGCTGTCGCGTATGCGCTCATTTATGGATTTATCATGTACACTCATTTTATCTCGCACCGCACCTTTGCGCGTGCCCTTCTCGGCTCAAGCCTTTTATTTTCTGCGCCCATATACGCACAAGAACAGCAACCAACAGACGAAGAACCATTTGACGAAATTATCGTCACAGGTTCACCTTTATCAGCCACAACAGGAGAAAGCCTCGTTGGGGTGTCCATTATTGGCGGCGAGGAATTGGCCAGCAAGCTTGCTGGCTCACTGGGAGAGACCTTGAAGACAGTTCCCGGTTTATCTTCAACTTTTTTTGGCCCCGGCGCATCACGCCCCATTATACGCGGACAAGGTGGCGACCGTATTCGTATCTTGGATAACGGCATCGGCTCCATTGATGCATCCTCCGCAAGTCCTGACCATGCTACATCGGTTGAGCCAGCCATGGCGACACGCATAGAAATTATTCGCGGTTCTGGCTTGCTACGCTACGGCAGTTCCGCGTCCGGCGGTGTTATCAATGTTATTGACGGGCGTATACCTGACCAAGTTCCAGATAAACCAATTGAAGGCGCAGCCCGCATTGGTGCATCCAGTGTTGATAATGGATATGAGGGCTCTATTGGCGCAGATATACGCCTTGTCACATTGGGGAACGGCGCTCTAGTCGGACATCTGGACGCAAGTACCCGAAAAACCAACGACTATACTATACCCGGTCTAGCTGAAAGTGAGATTTTACATGCATCAGAGGGCGGTAGCGACGCTGAACGCGCCGCAGAAGCGGCAGAAGCAACGGGCGTACTAGAAAATTCGGCCACAAAATCTCGCGCATTTTCAGCTGGTCTGTCCTGGATTGTCGGCGGAACAATTGTTGGGCTTGCCATGCGTAATCTGGACACCAGTTACGGTATCCCCGGCAATCATGGCCACGAAGAAGAAGCTGAAGGCGGCGTCACGGTCGACCTCAAACAAACTCGTATTGATGCTTTGGCACGGTTTGAATTTTCAGGCCTATTTGACACCCTAACTATCAATGGCGGTTACGGCGATTATACTCATTCTGAGATCGAACCGGATGGCGGCGTCGGCACGGTATTTACCAATGAAGGTTTTGAAATCCGCAGTGAATTGGTACAAACCGAACATGATGGTTGGCACGGGGCTTACGGTGTACAAATCCGCCAACGTGATTTTTCCGCTATTGGTGAGGAGGCTTTTGTACCGCCGACCAGCGCGACACAATTGGGCGTGTTTACTTTCCAAGAATTCGATATGGCCGATTGGCACTTTGAAGGCGGACTACGCTATGAGCACAATTCTCTGAGCAATAATAGAATCAATTTATCCCGAAGCTTTGACAGTTTGAGCCTGTCCGCAGGGGTAGATTTTCATTTAAGCGGCACTACGCGCTTAGGCGGTACTGTATTCTCCACATCCCGCGCCCCGACTACAGAGGAATTATTTTCGAATGGCCCTCACCTGGCCACAGGTCAGTTTGAAGTCGGCGATATAAACCTTGGCAATGAGCGGGCGCTCGGCGCGGAAGTTTCCGTTCGATTCCGCAAAGGCCACAGCCATGCCAGCTTCAACGTGTTCGCCACCAATTATGATGATTATATTTATGAACAGGCAACAGGCGGGGCGCAGGACGGCCTGCCGGAATTTCGGTTCACGGCAGCGGATGCCGTGTTCAAAGGCTTTGAATTTGAAG
The DNA here is from genome assembly GCA_026982235.1 of Robiginitomaculum sp. Taxonomy (GTDB): domain Bacteria; phylum Pseudomonadota; class Alphaproteobacteria; order Caulobacterales; family Maricaulaceae; genus Robiginitomaculum_A. Next base: position 8,377 of record JALSHM010000323.1, read on the forward strand.
CTGGATCCAAAGTCTGGACTACCCAAGGGTTTGACATCTTACTCGATGGTTCAGTAGCGTATGTCGACGCCAATCTCGGTAGCGACGGCAGCGCCCTGCCCCGCATTCCACCGCTTGGTATCGGCTTGGGTGTGGTGGTTGAAAACGACAATTGGCGTTTGCGAGCCGAACTAGACTATGCCGCCAAGCAAACCGATATTGCGCTGAATGCATTACCAACGGATGGGTATTCGCTAGTTAATTTACAAGCCAGCTACAAAATCAATGACAAAATCACAGTGCGCGGCAGTGTCAACAATATTTTTGATGACGACGCCCGCCAACATACGTCTTTCCTGAAAGACGTGGTGCCCCTGCCCGGTCGAAATTTTAAAGCATCCCTAGGGGTTAAATTTTAAGATTATACACATTAAGCGGGTAATATTTTATCTAAAAATCCAAAAATTTATTATAATTTACCCCAAGCGTGATGGCCGTCACGCTTGGCCTTTCTCGCGCGGGCTACACATTTAGTGTAGCAAGCAATTGCTACACCGATAAAATGGGGCGCAGGTATTTCCGGTACGCGAATGTGAGTTTCATCCCTTCATTTGTGTGCTGGAATACCTCTAAACCTTACAATCCTTCCCCGGACTACCGAAAACTTTTTTGGATTTCTTTGAGCTTCGCCGCACCAGGATTTAGCTCGCTATACGGAATTGCATTGAGCGGGCGGTCGTCCATGCGTGCCATTTCATGCATGTCTTTGTGGTCTTCATTTATATAGAGAAGCCCGGTGACAATTTCTTGGCTTTGACCACTTTCAAAAAGCTTATGAACGGCGGCGGCGCGGTCGCGCGGGTCATAACCGTTTTCCAATTTTCGCAAAGTAATCTGCCCACCGTCGTGCAGTTCAATCGGCATAACATCACCCGCATCATAGGCGGCTTTTATCTGTTTGCTCGGCGGCACATAGTCGGCATGGACGGCAGGATTATAATATTTATAGGTATGTTCATAGGACTTGGTTGAACCTTTGTGATCGTTGAAACTAACGCACGGCGAGATGACATCAATAAGGCCAAAACCTTTGTGTTTGAGCCCAGCCTTGATCAGCGGTACTAATTGCTCGCGGTCACCAGAAAATCCCCGCGCCACAAATGTTGCGCCCACCGAAAGCGCTAAGGCCACTGGGTCTATGGGGGGCAATTCGTTAATTGCGCCTTTTTTCGCGGTCGAGCCCATATCAGCTGCGGCAGAAAACTGTCCCTTGGTCAGGCCGTAAACCCCGTTATTCTCCAGCATATACAGCATATTGACATTGCGGCGCATGGCGTGAACAAATTGTCCAAGTCCGATAGACAAGCTATCCCCGTCGCCAGAAACCCCAATATAGGTCAGTTCGTGATTAGCGGCAATCGCCCCCGTGGCTACGGACGGCATACGCCCATGCACGGTGTTGATACCGTGGCTTTCGCGCAGAAAATAGGCCGTGGTTTTACTAGAGCAACCAATACCGGAAACTTTGACGGCGCGGTGCGGCTCTATGGACAGCTCGAAAAATGCCCGCGCCATAGACGCGGTCACCGCATCATGACCGCAACCCGCGCACAAAGTCGACATAGCCCCGTCATAATCCGCCCGTACAAGACCTAGCTCATTGGTTGGCTCGTTCTTGCGGCGGATGATCGGCTTGGTAAATGAAGTCATGCTGACCTCCTTGCTTGTAAGGATTCACTGAGCGCAGTACGGACAAATTTATAATCCAGTGGCTCGCCAGAATAATGTAAGATTGGCACGAGCTTATCGCGCGGGGCATTGATTTCCGTCACCAGCAAGCCGAGCAATTGGGCGTCGCGGTTTTGCTCAATAACAAATACTTGGTCATGAGCGGCGATAAAGTCTTCCACCGCCCGTGAGAACGGAAAGCCGCGCACCCGCATATAGTTGAGATAGACCCCGTCCGCGCCCAGCTTATCGCGCGCCTCCAGCACAGCACCATCGCAAGACCCCAAAGATATAATCCCGTTCTTGGTTGGCTTCTTGGCTTTGTGAACAATAGGCGCAGGCAGTTTTTCTGCTGCACTCGCCCATTTCATGGCCAATCTGTCGACGACTTCTTTATACTCCGCACCGTCTTCGGTATAGCCGCCATATTTATTATGGCCAGACCCACGGGTGAAATATGCCCCCTTGGGGTCAGTGCCCGGCAAGGTGCGGTACGGGATATAATCGCCGTCCGTATCCAGATAGCGGTGGAATTTCTCCATGCCTGCCAGATCTTCCGGCGATAATATCTTGCCTCTGTCCGGCACATAATCATCGTCCCATGTTAATTCGTCAATCATCCAATCATTCATACCAATATCAATATCGGACAAAACAAAGACCGGCGTTTGGAAACGTTCGGCCAGATCCAACGCACCCACCGCCATATCAAAGCACTCACTTGGGTCGGCGGGGAATAATAATATATGTTTGGTATCCCCATGAGAGGCAGTGGCACAAAGCTGAATATCGCATTGTTGGGTACGGGTCGGCATGCCTGTTGACGGGCCGGTGCGCTGAATATCAAACAACACCATGGGGATCTCAGCGTAATAGGCAAAGCCAATAAACTCGCTCATCAAGGATATACCGGGGCCAGAGGTCGGGGTAAAACAGCGCGCCCCATTCCAAGCGGCGCCAATAATCATACCCGCCGCCGCAAGTTCGTCTTCGGCTTGGGTGATGCAATATTTGTGCTTACCCGTCTCCTCATTTATCCGCAACATTTTACAATATTTCACGAATGCATCCATCAAAGATGTGGACGGGGTAATGGGATACCAAGCGCCAAAGGTCGCACCGCCATAAACACAGCCAAGTCCGGCAGTGGTATTGCCGTCCATCATCACTTTGCCACTGGTCAAATTCCTGGCTTCGACCTTTAGCCTGCTCACATCTGCGTAATTCTCTTTGGCATAATCATAGCCAAGCGCAATGGCTTGCAAATTAAGGTCAACCAGCTTTGGTTTAGACGCAAACATTTCGCGCAAGAGCGTATTGATAATATCAAGGTCAAGATCAAGCAAGGCCGCCACTGCACCCACATAGGCGACATTTTTCATCAAAATCCGCGAGCGCGCCACCTTGAATGCGGCATTACACATACGCGCCAGCGGCACACCGATAACGGTTATATCGCTACGGGTCAGAAAATGCGGGCGCGGCCATGTGTCGTCATATAGCAATATACCGCCTGGGCTCAGCTCCGCCAAATCCCGCTTATAGCTTTCCGGGTTCATGGCCACCATAAGATCAATATCACCAGAACGCCCCCGATAGCCTTTTTCGGTGACGCGGATTTCATACCATGTAGGTAGACCTTGAATATTGGACGGGAAAATGTTTTTCCCAACCACAGGTACGCCCATACGGAAAATGATTTTCATGAGCAAAGCATTAGCACTGGCCGAACCCGTGCCGTTGACATTTCCCACCTTAATGGTGAAATCATTTACGCGCTGATTTTGCTTATTGGCACTCATGGGACAGCTCCCTCATCTTGGTCATCGGCATGATGAATTTGTATCAGAGCCTCTTGCATATCCCACGCCGCCGTCGGGCAACGCTCGGCGCACAGACCACAATGCAAACAGACATTTTCGTCCTTAATCATAACCCGCTTGGTCATGGGCAGGGCACTGGATACAAACAAATCCTGCCCCGCAATTTTTTCCGATGCACTTAAACTAGCGCGCAACGTGTCCTCGTCCCCATCGGGCGTAATGCTCAAGCATTCCACCGGGCAAATATCAATACAAGCATCACATTCTTCGCACAAACTTGGCTCGAACACGGTTTGAATATCACAATTCAAACAACGCTCGACCTCAGTGGCAATTTGTTCTGGCGTGAAACCAAGCTCGACCTCTACGTCCAGTTCAGCAAAGCGTTTGGTCAGTTCAACATGGTTCATTTTGCGGCGCTCAGCATCATCATAGGAATTAGAATAACGCCACTCAAACATGCCCATTTTTGTCGGTGCCATATCCACTTCATTGGGCAGACGCCCGGTCAGCATTTTCCCTTGGCAATGCTTATGAATGGATATAGCGGCTTGATGCCCATGCTCCACCGCCCAGATAATATTCTTAGGCCCAAATGCAGAATCGCCGCCAAAGAACACGCCCTTACGGGTGCTTTCAAACGTGGTTTCGTCGACAACTGGCACTTGCCATTTATCCAGCTCAATACCGCAACTTTCTTCAATCCAGGGAAACGCATTGTCTTGACCAATGGCCAAGATAACATCGTCGCACGGAATAGTGGTTTGCCCAGTCACTTTTTGGTCAGTGATACGGCCATTATCGTCGATGACATATTCCATCAGATCAAACACCATCCCGGTTAATTTACCGTTTTTATGGACAAAGGCCTTGGGCGAATGATTGACCATAATTTCAATATTTTCTTCTTCGGCGTCTTCCAATTCCCAGACCGAGGCTTTGAAAAACTGACGCGGTTTACGCGCCATTACTTTAACATTTTTCGCCCCGAGCCGCAGTGAAGTGCGGCAGCAATCCATAGCCGTATTCCCAACCCCGATGATGAGAACATTCTTGCCGATAGCTTTGGTATGTTCAAATGCGACGCTTTCCAGCCAGTCAATCCCGATATGGATATTGTCTTTGGCGCCGTCCTCCCAGCGGCCATCTAGGTTCAAATCTTTACCCCGTGGTGCGCCTGTGCCGACGAAAACCGCATCCCAATCTTGTGCCAAAAACGCGCTCATACTCTCGACCGGGCTATTGAGTTTTAATTCAACCCCCATATCCAAAATACAGTCCAGTTCTTCGGATAGGACTTTTTCTGGCAGACGAAAGGCCGGAATATTGGAACGCATCAGTCCGCCCGGCTCGCTTAGTTTTTCAAATATCGTACATTCATAGCCCAGCGGCGCTAAATCGTTAGCGACCGTGAAAGACGCAGGTCCTGCCCCAATCAGGGCAATTTTCTTCCCATTTGTTTTGGCAGGCTTCTTTGGCAAGCGGTCCGTAATGTCTTCGCGGTGATCTGCGGCCACCCGTTTAAGGCGGCAAATGGCGACGGGTTCAGCCTCCAGCCGCCCGCGTCTGCAAGCCGGTTCACACGGCCTATCACAAACACGACCCAGCACGCCGGGGAAGACATTACTTTCCCGGTTGAGCAAATAAGCATCGCCATAGCGGCCTTGTGCGATGAGACGGATATATTGGGGTACTGGCGTGTGCGCCGGGCATGCCCACTGGCAATCAACCACTTTATGATAGTAGTCCGGATTGCGGGTATTTGTTGGTTTCATAGTCCAATTTTCCCTAGAATGGATATTTAGCCTAGTCCTGTACAAACAAGCTGGCAAGCAAGATTTTCGTTAATTTGCGCGATATTCATTAGGCGCAACCAGTGCGTAGCAGACCTTTTTTAATATCTGGATTTAACCAATAGAAAGGCGCATACTATTGGCACACTCTTATTATGGATATGCCAATATGAAACTTTTTCGCTCAGTTTTCGCGTGCATCGCTACTGCCGCAATTTTAAATAGCCCTGCTCTTGTACAAGAAACCTCGGCCCAAAATGCCAACAAAGCAGAAACTGACGCAACTGGCGCAATGGCTTTCGTCGGTTATGACCGTGCACCGTTTCATCCACTCGTCGGAAAGAACGGTATGGTCTCGGCGCAAGAAGCTATGGCAGCTGAAGTTGGACGCGATATTCTGGCCAAGGGTGGTAATGCGGTTGACGCTGCCGTGGCCACTGGATTTGCCCTCGCCGTTACATTCCCGGCGGCGGGTAATATTGGCGGCGGCGGGTTTATGTTGGTTGCGCTTGCCGATAAAGATGAAGTTATCGCCATAGATTTTCGCGAAATGGCTCCCGGTGCCGCCAGCCGGGATATGTTCTTGGGCGTTGACGGTGAGGTTGATAACCAAAAAGCCCAGTTTTCCCATCTATCCGCCGGTGTGCCCGGCTCGGTCATGGGGCTTTTGGATGCGCTGGAAACCTACGGCACGATGAGCCGTAAGCAAGTGATGGCACCCGCCATTAAACTGGCCGAACGCGGCATACCTG
>JALSHM010000324.1 GCA_026982235.1 Robiginitomaculum sp.
CGGCCAGAACGGCATCCATACCCGCCAAGTCCGACAAATCGGAACTGGCCTTAAGAGAAGCGTGTAATGGAACGCCGGGCAGGTAAAGTGTGTTTTCATGCTGGGTATTGATGGCGTTGGCGCAGGCCTCCTCGAATGCCCAAAGGGTGACATCGCGCCCCAATACGGCCAAAGTTTGCGCCAAGGCCGTCCCCCATGCGCCGCCGCCAATCACCCCGAATTTTTGAAATTTATGTGCCGTCATGATTTAGGTCCTTTTTTACCAAAGCCGCTGGCCGGATTGCTTTGCGCACTGCCCATGTCGAGCGGCCAGCGCGGTCTTGCTTTTACATCTAGCCCGTCCGTTTGGCCAAGCAATAACCGCTCGGCGCCAGCCAGCGCAATCATTGCGCCATTATCACCGCAATATTTCAGCGGGGGGGCTATGAGGCTAAAATGCTTGTCCCGGCACAGATTTTCAAGGGCGCTGCGAATGGTTGCATTGGCCGCAACACCGCCAGCCACAACCAATCTATAAGGTGCATTATGGGTGGCTGTGAACATATCCATAGCATTTTGTGTGCGGTCACATAACACATCGCTTACGGCTTGTTGGAAGCTGGCCGCCAAATCTGCCTTGCCCTGTTCGCAGCTATTATCCAATTTATCAAATGCCCTTGCGGTAGCCGTTTTTAGGCCAGAGAAGGAAAAATCTGCATGGGGTTTTCCTTTGAAGGGACGCGGCAAAGGGATGGCTTTGGCATTGCCAAATTCCGCCATGCGTTCCAGCGCTGGCCCGCCTGGAAAACCGAGGCGCATAATTTTGGCGGTCTTGTCAAAGGTCTCCCCCGCCGCATCATCTACGGTGGAGCCAAGCCGGGTGAAATCACCAACGCCGTCGACACTCAAAAGCTGTGTATGCCCACCTGAAACCAGCAAGAGCAAATACGGAAAGGGACAGTCTTGGGTCAGGCGCGGTGACAAAGCATGGCCTTCCAAATGATTGACGCCAATAAGCGGAATATCCAGCGACACGGCCAAGCCCTTGGCGGCCAATAGCCCCGTCATCACGCCGCCGATCAGGCCAGGACCTGCGGTGGCGGCAACGGCGTCTAAATCAGGCCAAGCAATATGCGCATCTTTAAGCGCTTCTGCAATCAGGCTTTCGATTTTTTGCATATGGGCACGGGCGGCAATCTCCGGTACGACACCGCCAAATGGTGCGTGGGCTTCGTTTTGCGAAGCCACCAATGAGGATAAAACTTCCACGCGCCCGTCCTTAAATCGGCGAACCACAGCGCAAGCCGTCTCGTCGCAAGAGGATTCTATGCCGAGAACCAGTACGGATTCGCTGGCTATATGTTGAGGCGTGTCTAACATAATATGCCCAATACAGGTATACGGGGCTATTGGCTAGTGTTCTTAAGGTAATTTGAACCTTGAAGCGGGGGCAGAGTGCGCCTAAACTCTTTTCTAGGAGTGGGGTCAAGGAGTGACGCAATGAACGACGATAATGAAGACATGGTCAAAGAAGACAGCCCCAAAGAAGATAGTCTTAAGGAAGACATCCTAGAGGAGGAACCGGAATTAGACACAGTTTTGGAGGCTGAAGGCGCAACACCTAAAAGCGTTAGTCGTGGTTTCGTGATCGGTGGACTCGTAATGTCAAGTTTGCTCGGTGCAGGCCTGGGAGTTGTCGGCACAAAAATTCTAGCGGGGCCAGATAAAGCCGCATCTCTCAAAATTGAGCTTAAACAAAGCCTTGAGGCTTTACAAAAATCATCTGACACGCAGACTAAGAAATTGGGAACGACTAATAGTGTACAAAAAAAAATCAAGGCCAGGCTGGATAAATTACAAGATGAGAATAAAAGCCTAGCAGAGCATATTAAAACGCTAGAAAATAGGCTTGCAGATTTACAAGAGATTGTTGACGACAATGACGTCAAAGACATGATAGACCGTATCGCAATCTTGGAGGCTCTAAGCGGTGCGGATACAGATGTGTTTAGCGGTGCAGATTCTATTGTAGCTCGCTTGGACACTTTGGAGAAGAAAATTGCGGACGAAAGCCCGCTTACTGTGTCAAGGCTACCAAATACGCCTTCTGAGGCATTCAATAAAAAAGACCAAACTGGCAATCAAAA
>JALSHM010000325.1 GCA_026982235.1 Robiginitomaculum sp.
ATCGCGCCGCTTACCCTTTGGCAAGCTGGCCAGCCCGTAATGTAGTTCCGCCGCTGTGATAGATGTTGTGGCCATGGGCTGTGGCGGCAAATTATCAAACCACTTAAGCACCGCTTTATCTGGTGCGTTTTTCATCAGCTCAGATAAAATATTGGTATCGAGAATAATCATGCATCAAATTTTATCGGCACGGGCAAAGGCTCGGTTTTTGGTGTAGGCAGAGTTTCTACCCCGCCGAGATCAGCAAATCTTTTGTGGATTTTTCGCGCAATCTGCCCCGGATTCATTTGTTGCTGTGCCGCCGTTGCCTCCAAAATAGACCGCACCTCTGCTTCCATAGAGCGCCCATGTTTAGCGGCTCGCTGGCGCAAAAAGTCGCGGATTTTGTCATCAAGATTGCGAATAGTCAGTGTGGCCATTTTGTCCTCATTAGCAGTTAATTGACCATAATGTAAGCATTGCTGTCATTACTGTCAATAAACACACCTAACCCGGCGTTTCTATCCGGCTTATATCCGTACGTTTTAGCAGATTATCAAAATAGGCAATCGTATGCACCAAGCCTTCGCGGAGCTGGGTTTTGGGTGCCCAATTCAGGTGCTTTTTGGCCAAGCTTATATCTGGTTGTCTTTGTTTGGGGTCGTCTGCGGGCAGGTCTTTGAAGATGAGTTTGGATTTTGTACCTGTCAGTTCAATCACTGTTTCAGCCAATTCGCGAATTGTAAACTCATTTGGGTTGCCCATATTCATGGGACCGATGCAATCGTCTTGTTCCATAAATGCCAGTAATGCCACCACAAGGTCATCCACATAACAGAATGAACGGGTCTGGCTACCATCACCAAAAATCGTGATGTCTTCCCCCTTGAGTGCCTGCACGATAAAGTTTGAAACCACGCGGCCATCATTGGGGTGCATGTTGGGGCCGTAAGTATTGAACAGGCGCGCCACGCGAATGTCGAGGCCGTGCTGGCGGTGATAATCAAAGAACAAAGTTTCGGCGGCACGTTTGCCCTCATCATAACAAGCACGCGGCCCGATAGGATTAACATTGCCGTGATAGTCTTCGGTTTGCGGATGCACGGACGGATCGCCGTAAACTTCGCTGGTGGACGTTTGCAGGATTTTCGCCCCGAGCCGCTTGGCCAAGCCCAGCATATTGATAGCCCCATGCACGCTGGTTTTCAAAGTCTGTACCGGATCGTGCTGGTAATGAAACGGGCTGGCTGGGCAAGCCAGATTATAAATCTCGTCCACCTCCAAATAGACGGGGAACGTCACATCATGACGGATAAATTCGAAATGTGGATTATCCATCAGCGGCACAATATTGTCTTTTTGCCCGCAAAATAAATTATCCAGACAAATCACATCTGCGCCATCGTCCAATAGAGCCTTACAAAGGTGCGAGCCGAGAAACCCCGCGCCGCCTGTGACCAAAATTCGTTTTCTTAAATGTTGCATGGAGCTTCTTTAACGGCAAAATACCTGCACGTCATGTGATTTGTGCCTTTAAAATGATGCGAACAGGTGTTATCTGCTTGGGCGAACACAGTAAGGAAATTTTATGCGCGTTGCGATGATTGGTACGGGTTATGTGGGCTTGGTCTCTGGCGTCTGTTTTGCCGACTTTGGCCATGATGTTGTTTGCGTCGACAAAGACCCGGCGAAAATTGATGTGCTGAACACGGGTGGTGTGCCCATTTATGAGCCGGGCTTGAGTGAATTGGTGGCCAAAAATGTCCGCGCCGCCCACCTAACATTCACCACCGAAACTAAAAATGCGGTCAAAAATGCGGATGCAGTGTTTATCGCGGTTGGCACACCGTCTAGGCGCGGTGATGGTCATGCGGATTTGTCATTTGTTTATGCGGCAGCCAAAGAAATCGCAGGCTATATGGACGGCTATACGGTTGTCGTTACCAAATCCACTGTGCCCGTAGGTACGGGGGATGAGGTGGAGGCCATTATCTGTAAAGCCCGCCCTGACCTCAAACCCGGCGTCGATTTTGACGTGGTTTCTAATCCTGAATTTTTGCGCGAAGGTGCGGCCATATCTGATTTCAAACGCCCCGACCGGGTGGTGGTCGGCACGGATAGCGACAAA
>JALSHM010000326.1 GCA_026982235.1 Robiginitomaculum sp.
ATTATGTCCGGCCCCGAAGCGGCTATTGCACTGACCTGTAAAGGCTCCCGGTTTGCCACCCGTATATTGCGCCATCCCTTCCCGGTCATCGCTGCCACATCCGGCCACGCTATCGCCATGGGCGCTTTTATTTTACTGGCTTGCGATTACCGTATCGGGCCCAAGGCCGACAGCAAAACGGGCTTGAATGAGACGCAAATCGGCATGGTTATGCACCATTGGGGTTTAGAAATGGCGCGGGAGTTTATCCCCAAGCACTATCTCAACCGCTCTTTGATTAACGGTGAAATATTTGCGCCAGAAGACGCCAAAAATGCGGGCTATTATGATAAATTAGTCGCACCAGATACGCTCATGGACACGGCAAAAATGACGGCAAAAATGATGTCTATGCTCAATATGCGCGCTTTCAAAGGCACGAAGAGGAAATCCCGCAAAGACCTGTTTGAAAAGCTGGCATGGGCCATAGATGTGGATAGCAAAATGAGTGTTCTGGAATAATACCTATGCCTGAGACCCTAGAAATTTGGCACGAAATTGTCGCAAACAAAGACCCTACGCGACTAGGCGAGATTATTCACCCGGACGCCGTGTTCCGCTCACCCATGGTTTATAAGCCGTATCACGGACGAGATATTTTGGTGTTTGTGTTAACCCAAGTTATAGAGATTTTTGAAGATTTCACCTATCACCGTGAAATGATTAGTGATGATGGGCGCTCGGTGTTCTTAGAGTTCACTGCAAATATCGGTGACAAGTCCCTCAAAGGTCTCGACCTTATCAGTTTTGACGAGAACGGAAAAATCACAGAGTTCGAAGTCCTTATCCGCCCTATGAGCGGGCTAATAGCCTTGGCTGAAATAATGGGTAAACGCATGGCCGCATTTGGTTAATATTCGTCCATTTCCCTACCTTGTCACACCTTCATTACTGTCGTGTGCGCTAATAACATCTTCAATGCATATTACTAAACGCCCGGCTTTTAAATCTACCTTTGGGACGGCGGTTTTGGTGAAGGGGTGAAAAAACATACCGCGTTCCCTACCCTGCTTATCCGTACCGCCGCTAATCTCTAACAAGTCGCCAGCCCCGTGATTATACACGGCCAAAACTTTGCCCATGCGTTTCCCGTCCGTGGTCTTCACCTCTAGCCCGACCAAGTCTTCAAAGTAAAATTCATCCGCCCCAGGTGTCGGCATATCTTTGCGGTAAACATAAAGCTTGGTGCCAGAAAGCGCTTGCGCCTGCTCGCGGGTCTGCACCTGTTCGCACATGACCGCAAACCCGTTTTTAACCGCCCGCTGAGCGGTAATGGTCAAGACTGTTTGGCCGTCTGCCCCGCGCAAAGGACCATAAGCAAAACAATCTTCGGGCACTGCGCAAAAAGATTTAATCCGCACCTCCCCGCGCACCCCGAACGCGCCAGAGACGGCGGCTATGCAAATGAGCGTGTTATTCATTCTTCCTTCCTCCGTTTACGGGGGAAGAGAAAATTGTGTTTATTCTAAACTGTATACTCACCCTCTGCGCCATGTTGTGCCGGATTTGCTGTCTTCTAGGATTATGTTTTCTGCTTTGAATATTTCTCGGATTTCGTCGGCGCGTGCCCAGTTTTTTTGCGCACGGACTTCGGCGCGTTCAGCTATCAGATCGTCTATTTCCCCATCCGATAAACCACCCACTTTACCCGCACCCCGGAACCATTCTTCGGGGTCTTTTTGTAGGAGACCTAAGAGGTTTGCTGACTTAAGGAATTTGTATTTTTTACCTTTAACTTTCACATTAGAATGTGGCGAACTATCCATCACAGAAACCATGTTATTTTCTAAGTGTTCAATCAAATCAGTAATTTCTTTTTTCTGATACGATAGATACGAAATTGCATTGACAGTATCTAGGTCGTCTTTCAACTCATCAACAAAGCTTGGAAAAGCTTCGCATTTTGGATCCGTTAATGACACCGGCGGCATTAGTATTCGATACCACCCATCCAACTGCTTCTTACTCTCTTTGAGCAAATCCTCACTCCAAACCAGTTCGCTCCGATAATGCGCTTTCAATAAGGCCAGCCTTATAACCTCACCGTCCCATTTTTTGAGC
>JALSHM010000327.1 GCA_026982235.1 Robiginitomaculum sp.
GTGGTTTTGGCGAGCGCGGTGCTGAGGGCAAAATCCAGGCCGTTACCTATGCCCGCGAGAACAATGTGCCCTATTTCGGCATATGTTTTGGGATGCAAATGGCGGTCATTGAGGCGGCGCGGAATTTGGCGGGTATAGAGGCGGCTAGCTCCACAGAATTTGGCCCGACCAGTGAACCTATTGTTGGCCTGATGACCGAATGGGTCAAGGGCAATGAAAAGCAGACCCGCGACGCCAGTACAGACCTTGGCGGCACGATGCGGCTGGGTGCTTATCCTGCGGTTTTGGATAAGGGCAGCTTGGTTGCTAAAATGTATGGCAAGCGCAAAATAGAAGAACGCCACCGTCACCGCTATGAAGTCAATAATGCTTATATCGGCAGGTTAGAATCCGTCGGCATGAAATTTTCTGGCATGTCACCAGACGGCGTTCTGCCCGAAATCGTAGAAATCCCAGATCATCCTTGGTTTATAGGTGTACAATATCATCCAGAGCTTAAATCCCGGCCTTTCGCCCCACACCCATTGTTTGCTGGATTTGTAGCGGCAGCACTGAAGCAGAGTAGGTTGGTTTAGAGCTTTGAGGGTCTCTGGCGTGGCTCACCTTACCAAAAGTTCACAAATAACTTTGTGGACAAGCGGCGTTCTGTATCGCACTTTGGGGCAGGTGTCGGTTTATAAGGGGAACGCAATGCGTATTGGAAAATATTTTATAGGGGCTGTCGCAGCTTTTGGCTTGGTGGCCTGTTCAGGTGAAACCGTTAATCAAGCGCCAAAATCTGCCCAAGTCCAGTTTGAGAAATATACCCTCGATAATGGTCTTGATGTGGTTCTGCATGTGGACCGTTCTGACCCGCTGGTTGCCATAAATCTGGCTGTGCATGTTGGCTCCAGCAGAGAGCTTCCAGGGCGGACGGGTTTTGCCCATTTGTTTGAACATTTATTGTTCTTGGATTCCGAGAACCTTGGTTATGGCGGGCTTGATCTGATGAATACCCGCATTGGCGGTGAGGGCACGAACGGGTTTACCACTAATGATATGACCCAATATTTTCAGGCTGTGCCCAAAGATGCGCTCGAGAAAATTATTTGGGCGGAAGCGGATAAAATCGGCTATTTTATCAACACGGTCACCACCCCTGTCATCGACAAGGAAAAACAGGTGGTGAAAAACGAAAAACGCCAACGGGTCGACAACCAGCCCTATGGCCACCGCTGGTATATTATCGGCAAAGCCTTATACGGTGCTGACCATCCTTATAACTGGCAGGTGATTGGATCTTTGGAAGATTTAGAGGCCGCTGACCTGGCGGATGTGCAGAATTTTTATAAAAAATGGTATGTGCCCAATAATGTCACCGTCACGTTGACCGGGGATTTTGATGTGGCGCAGGCCAAAAAATGGATTGATAAATATTTCGCGGAAATTCCGCGCGGGGCTGATATTGCCACTATAGCGCCGCGCCCATCAGGGATTACCGAAACGGCTTCGCTATATTATGAAGACAATTTCGCCACCGTGCCAGAGTTTACCATGGTCTGGCCAACTGTGCCCCAATACCACAAAGACGCCTATGCGCTGGAAGTTCTTGCGACCTATTTAGGGGACGGCAAACGCGCCCCCTTTAACGAGGTGTTGATTGACGAGGAAAAAGTCACATCCTCCATACAATTATTCACCAATTTCGCAGAAATCGCAGGCGAGTTTTATGTTCTGGTCGATGCCAAACAAGGCGAAGATATTGACGGACTGCAGGACGGCATCCAAAAAGCTTTTGCGCGGTTTGAGCAAAACGGTATTTCCCAAGCCGATTTGGATATGATTAAAACGGCGCAAGAAGTGGCATTTTATGACAATCTACAAAGTGCGCTCGGCAAGGCCATACAGCTTGGCCAATATAATACCTTCACCGATGATCCGGGCTTTATCAATCAAGACCTCAAAAACATGCAGGCCGTGACGACGGCGGACGTGATGCGGGTCTATCAAAAATATATCAAAGACAAGCCCCATGTCATGACCTCTATCGTGCCCAAAGGTGAGGTGGAATTGACCTTAGAAGGGGCAAAACTTGCCCGCATTGTCGAAGAAAAAGTG
>JALSHM010000328.1 GCA_026982235.1 Robiginitomaculum sp.
GCATAACCCCTATCTTGATAGAACCTCATGAAGACCGCAAAACCGCCGCTAGCGGCAATCCGGCAGGACTGGTTATGCCAAAACTGGACTTGCAAGACAGGCCGGAATCACGTTTTTACAATGCGGCCTTTTTGTATGCGCTCAAACTGTACGCAAAGCACGGCACGGTGTTAAACAAGGGCGTTTTACATATGGCCACATCTGAAAAAGAAGCCGAACGATTTGCCAAGATTGCCAAATATCAAGCCTTACCCGAAAATGAAATGCAACAGGTCACAATGAGCGAGGCGCAAAACATGCTCGGCCATGGGCTACACACAGAATATGACGGACTATATTTCCCGTCCGCCCTAACAATTTCGCCCCTTGCCAGCACAAAGAGTTTAAGCGAAAACTGCACCCACATCCAAACACAGGCAACACAAATAAACCGCCATGACGGGGTTTGGCAAGTCCTAGACGGCAATGGCAAAACACTGGCAAAAACCGAAACTTTGTTCGTCTGTAATGGCGCTAATATTAAATCCCTTTGTGAAATTGATGTACGCTTTACGCGTGGTCAAATCTGCTGGGGCGATGGTGCTGAACCGAACCGTGCCTTAATCGCCGGAAATTATGCAACACCGTTTGAGGGCGGTATATTACTGGGTGCCACGCATGACCATGTAGGGGCAGGTGAAAACACTGAAACCAATGCGACGGATACCGCAAAAATAATCGCACAATATGTGGAAGCCACCAGGCAAAATGCAAGCAATAAAAACTGGCAATCCCGCGCCGCTATTAGGGTCACAACCCGCAACACATTGCCCATTGCGGCTAATCCGAGAAATGGCCTATTCATCTTGAGCGGGCTGGGTTCTCGCGGTCTAATGATGGCACCGTTATTGGGCGAGGCATTAGTGTGCAAAGCTCTGGACGAGCCATCCCCGCTGGACATAAAGACGCAGGAACGGTTTGGATTAAGTTAGGGCTTGAGACATTCCGCCCATAGGGTAAGTTGGCGCAAATTTTACACACGAGGGATATTATGAAACTTGAAGCAGGTATTTCAGCAGTTATTACGGGCGGGGCATCCGGCTTAGGCGAAGGCACGGCACGGCTAATGGCGGCCAGAGGTGTCAAGGTCGGTATATTTGACATGAACGAAGAGCGCGGAGAAATGATTGCCAAGGAGCTTGGCGGCACCTTCGCGCTGGTTGATGTCTCGGACGAAGCCAGCGTTGATGCGGGGTTCGAAAAAGTTCGCGCCGCTAACGGCCAAGAGCGTATCATGGTCAATTGTGCTGGCATTGCCGGCGGCATGAAAACCGCATCGCGCGACCGCAAGACCGGAAATATTCGCGCCCATTCCGCCAACTTCTTTTCCAAAGTCATCGCGGTTAACCTCATCGGAACATTTATGTGTACTGCAAAGTCTGCAGCTGGCATGATGAGCTTGGACGGCACGGAGCCTGACGGCGAACGCGGCGTAATTATCAACACCGCATCAGTTGCCGCCCAAGACGGCCAAATCGGCCAAGTGGCCTATGCAGCTTCCAAAGGCGGCATTTTATCTATGGCACTCCCCGTAGCTCGCGACCTCGCCCGCGAAGGCATTCGTTGTAACACGATATTGCCGGGGTTTTTCGAAACACCAATTTACGAACAAATGAAGCCAGAGGTCAAAGACGCCCTGCGTGCCTATGTACAATTCCCCGCACGTTTTGGCACCACCGAAGAATACGCCCAATTGGTCGCTACAATGTGCGAGCAGGTCTATATCAACGGTGAGTATATCCGCGCCGACGCAGGTGCGCGAATGCCACCAAGATAAGTAGCGGCAGCACAAAATGCGTCACATCTTTCCAGATTGACGGTTTGCTATTTTCTGGTCGTCTAATAGGACGGCCCGTGTGGTTTCGCCCGCACTGGAAGTACCAGGAAGAGCGCTTAGTTTGGTTTCGTGAGGGTTAGACCACACGGCGGTGTTTACGCGGTACGGCCGTTTTTGTCGAAGCAGTCTATCCTCATGATAGGCAACGTCCAGCTCTCGCACCGAGGCCCGGTTCACTTGTGGTGTTATGCCACAAGCCTCAGCCCGA
>JALSHM010000329.1 GCA_026982235.1 Robiginitomaculum sp.
CGCCCATATTGCCCAGGTTTTCCACCCGTTCTAAAAGTACTAATTCCATGATAGGCTCCTAGTTAGCTGCGTATGGCAGTAATGCCAAAAAGCGGGCGCGTTTAATAGCTTTGGCCAGTTCGCGTTGCTTTTTGTGGGTGACGCTTGAAATGCGCGACGGTACGATTTTGCCTTTTTCAGACATATAGCGCGCCAACATTTTTGGGTCTTTATAATCAATCGTTTTGCCGTTTTCGCCTGCGAATGGGCAGACTTTGCGGCGGCGGGAAAATTGGCTGCGCACGGGCAGGTTTTCAATTTTAATATCCATTTTTTTAGCCATGATATATTCCTATCTTTTCCTATTAGCGACGGGCTGGGCGACGTTCGCGCTCATCACGTTTTTTCATAATCGGCGAAACTTCATCGGAATGCTCGTCGACGCGGATACTCATATACCGCAAAATGTCATCATCAATGCGGTGTAAGCGTTCTACTTCGGCTATAGCTTCGTGAGGTGCATCAAGCTTTAGGAATGAATAATGGGCTTTACGGTGTTTCTTTATCCGGTAAGCCAGCTTGCGTAGACCCCAATATTCAGTGCCGACGACTTTGGCGCCAAGGCTCTCAAATTTTTCAGTAAGGTGGTTGACCATTTCGGTGACTTGTGTCTCTGAAATGTCAGGGCGTGAAATAATCACATGTTCATAGTATGACATATTTATGTCCTTCATCAGGTTGCGGCGCAGAACATCTCGAAGGAGAGATGATAGCGATGGTTCCAAACCCTAATCAAACCCCATGTTTGATGGCTAAGCTTGGACCGCAACGTTTAAGCGGCGGAACATACACAAAGCTTTTCGAAACGCAACACTTGATTTGTAGTAAATACAGGCGATAATCAGATGAAATTAAGCGTTAAAAGGAATCATTTTACATGACATTAGCTTTTACATTCCCCGGACAAGGGTCACAATCTGTGGGCATGGGTAAAGACCTCGCTAATGCCTTTGCAGCGGCGCGTAGCGTATTCGAAGAAATCGACGATGCTTTATCGCAAAATTTATCGCGTCTGATGTGGGAAGGGCCAATGGATGAACTGACCCTCACTGCCAACACCCAACCCGCTTTGATGGCCTGTTCGCTAGCGGTCATGCGGGTGCTTAAGCAAGACTTTGACGTAGATGTTAGCGCGGCAAGTTATGTGGCTGGACATTCACTGGGCGAGTATTCGGCTCTATGTGCGGCGGGGAGTTTGTCTTTGGCCGAGACGGCACTTCTGCTCCGCTTGCGCGGCGAGGCTATGCAAAAGGCGGTGCCTGTGGGTGCGGGGGCAATGGCGGCGCTCTTGGGGGCGGATTTAGATGTGGCTAATCAGGCTGTGGCGGCAGGCGCAAAATCTGGCATTTGTCAAATCGCTAATGATAATGCGGTGGGGCAAGTGGTTATTTCTGGCGCAAAAGCGGCGGTTGAGGCAGCTATAGAGGCAGCCAATGAATTGGGTGTGCGCAAGGCGGTATTGTTGCCCGTGTCCGCACCCTTTCACTGTGAATTGATGGCGCCAGCGGCAGAGGCTATGGCGGACGCCCTGGCTGATATTGATTTAAAAACCCCGCTGGTACCCGTGGTCAATAATGTTACGGCGCAGGCTGTTAGCTGTCCTGAGCAGTTAAAATCTGACTTGATTACACAAGTCACAGGGCGCGTACGTTGGCGTGAAAGCGTGACTTGGATGGCCAAAAACCAGGTCGAGACATTCGCAGAACCCGGCACAGGCAAAGTCCTGACGGGTATGCTGCGGCGGATTGTTAAGGGTGTGAACGGAATTGCGCTGAATACACCCGAAGCATTAGAGAAATTTGCGAAAACGCTCACATAGGATAAAGGAAAAGATATGTTTGATTTAACAGGACACAGAGCCTTGGTTACGGGTGCTACGGGCGGGCTTGGTGGTGATATTGCACGGCTTCTTCATGCTCAGGGGGCATTGGTGACTTTGTCTGGCACACGGGCGGAAAAGCTCGAAGAATTGGCCGCAGAGCTTGGAACTGGTGCATTTGTTGCGCCGTGCAATCTGTCGGACGGGGACGCGGTGGACGCACTACCCAAACAAGCGGCAGAACTTATGGATGGGGCGGTGGATATATTGGTATCCAATGCCGGCCTGACCCGCGACGGGCTATTGATGCGCATGAAGCCTGAGGATTGGGACTTGGTGCAAAAGGTCAATCTTGAAGCCTATTTTCGCCTGACCAAAGCCTGTTTGCGCGGTATGATGAAGGCTAGGTGGGGGCGGATTATCGGGATTACGTCGGTGGTCGGTGTAACCGGAAACCCTGGCCAAGCCAATTACGCGGCTTCTAAGGCGGGCATGATTGGCTTCACCAAATCCTTAGCGGCCGAAGTCGCGGTGCGCGGTATCACGGCTAATTGCATAGCGCCGGGCTTTATCGCCTCGCCCATGACAGATGTGTTGAACGAGAAACAAACCGAAGCCATTTTGGCCAAAATTCCAGCAGGAAAATTAGGTGCAGGTAAGGACATTGCCAATGCCGCGCTTTACTTAGCTAGCGAAGAAGCCAGCTATGTCACAGGCCAAACCCTGCACGTCAATGGCGGCATGGCTATGATTTAGGGGCTATGATTTAGGGGCTATGCTTTAGGCGGGCTTAATACCGTAATATTTAGCCGCCACATCGGGGTGGGCGCGGAGTCTGGTTTTTAGGATATTGGCACCCACTATGTTAAATACTGGATCATTTGGGTCTGTATTTTGGGCGCCGTGCGCCGCGCCTGCAAGCTCTGGCGGCAGGGGTATTGGTGCGAATTTGGCTTCTAGTTTTGGATTGAAAAAATAGGCGATAGAGTGGCGCTCGACACCAGGCGGTGGGCAGATGACCCGGTGGGGTGTAGCACGCAGATAACCACCTGTGGCCACTTGTAGCATTTCTCCAAGATTCATGACGAGGGCGTTTTCCCCCGCTACGGAAATAGGTGTCGCGTCAATAATTTTGCCGTCAATATCCACCTGTAATCCACCGACTTTGTCTTGTTTGATAAAGGTCAAAAAACCCGTATCATTGTGCCAGCCAACACCCTGATTATACTTTTGTGACGTGCTGCCAGATTCGGGGACGCGGTAGCGGATAAGCTTGAGCCGCGCATCGCCTTTGGGGTCAAAATGGTTGTCAAAATAATCCGGACGCAGGCCCAGCCCGACGGCCAATGCGCGGATGATGAGCATACCGACTTCATACATACCGCCCATCCAGTCTTCCACGGCAGGACGCAAAGAAGGCACGGCTTGCGGCCATTGGTTTGGGCCGCGCAAATTGTACCAAGCCGGGGCGCTGTCTGCTAATCTGGTGGCTGGCATTTCATCTCCAAAGTCTAATTGGTCGCGCCAATCTTGTTGTCCGCCAGTTAGCTCACTGCCGAGTACAGTATAGCCGCGAAAGTGTGGGGAGTTAATCAGGTTAATCTTTTTGCGCTCGGATAATGGCAAATCGAAAAACGCCTGCATTGCCGTCGCAAGTTTTACATGCTGAGCCGCCAAACCGTGGCCAATGATGTAGCAAAAACCCTGATTGTGGCAGATGTCGCGGAGTTGTATAGCCGTTTCCCGTGCGGCTTTGCTATTAGCGTTTTGCCGTAGGTCAGAAATGTCAAGAATAGGTAATGTCATTTGTTTCCTTAAATACTGAGAACGCTATCCACATTATGTATTATGCCTTGGTTTCTCACAATAGCATTCCAGCCAAACAATACACCAGGATTATTGGGGTCTGTGGACGGGTTGAGATGTTTGAGGGCGGAGAGGGCGGTTTTTGGGTTTCTCGCTCCTGTTTTCTGATCGATGCTAGTCATAATACAACGCGCACAGGGCTTGACAAGGTCTAGGACAACGTCGCCGATATATAGGGTTTTCCAATTATCTTCTGCCCACGGCGTATCGCAATCTATCACGATATTGGGGCGGAATCTGTCCATAGTTATGGCGTCTCCACCTGAATTTATAATATGCTTGTTCAGGGCGGTAAGGGATGCCGTATTGGTGATTAAAATTGGATAGCCGTCGGCAAAGCTGACCGGGCTTGGCGTCTGCGTCCATTTGGTGCGGGTAAGGCGCTGGGCGGATTTATCCATGAATACGAGTATTACGCCATGGTTGAGCCAACCGGAAAGGGCGGTGTTTATTGCGCCGGACATGCAGGCCGCATCGACGGTGCTGCGCCAAACTGTAACTTGCTTGCGGGCAGGGTTGGCCGGGTAGGGGGTGTTTATCCAGTCTTGTCCCGGCCAAGACAGGGAAATGCCGCCGTCCATTTGCTTTGTACAAAGCAGCGCTAGTTTCGGGAATTGCCTTTGGGTGATAAAGTTGCCGTCCCTATCCACCAACATAAAACGACGATCCCCAGCAAGGCCGCGCGGTTTAATTTGCGCAGTTGTTAAATCAATACCCCGCGCGCTTTTAACGGGGTAAATGTGTAGCGAGTGGACGCGCACTAGCTTCGACCACCATAGATTAAATCTGTGTCGGGGAGTTTCCAGACCTCGACCATGGCGTCGGCTTCCCAGTCCAGATAGTCTGCGTCGCTCATCAGCTCGCTAATATAGGTATCGGTTTTGTTGGATCGGGGCAAATCATAGCTTGCGAAGCGCGTGACATAGGGGGTGGCAAAGGCGTCTGCGATTGACCAATCCCCAAACAGGAAATGCCCGTCATGTTCGCTCAGAAGGTCTGCAAATAATGCGTCCATTTTGGCGGCGTCCTCCAGACAGGATTTTGGCATTTTGGTACGGGTACGGCGGCGCAAATTCATAGGTGCGTGATTGCGCAATTCTATAAAATCGTCCTGCATTTGTCGGCAAAGTGCTTTGGCCCGTTTTTTGTCTTTAGGGTTCTTTGGCCAAAGGTTCGGCACGGCCTGGGAAAGCCAATCACTTATGGCCAAACTATCGGGAAGCATTTCATCTCCGATTTGCAAGACAGGAACTGTTCCCGCGTCCGAGAGCGCCAATAATTTGTCCTTATACCCCGGCACATCAAGTTGGATTAGGTTTTCTGTGAACGGTAACTGGCTTTTGCGCAAAACCAACCAAGGCCGCATAGACCATGAGGAATAGTTTTTATTGCCAATGTGTAGGGTTATTCTTTTCATGGCTATGGCCCGTAAATTGCCGTTGCCATACGCTTGCGAATATTTGCATTATTGCGGCTAAATACCTGCATATGCATGATGAAAGTTAGGTCGGTTTCGTCGTCAATAAAGAATGCTGTCCCAGCCATGCCGCCCCAGTAAAATGTCCCTTCGGGTACGGGGTAAGCTCCAGTGCCTTTCGGTGTGGTCTTGACCGCAAAGTTTAAGCCGAAACTACTCCCCGCACCAAGATGTCCCTTCGGCATTGCACCGAGTTGGTCTTTGATCATCATATCCAGCGTGGCGGGCTTGATTAAGGTGCCATCATTGCGTTGTAGCATGAGTGCAAATTTTGCATAATCATCAATAGTAGACACCAGCCCGCTACCGCCGCTTTCAAAGGCCACGTCTGTGAGAAACGGTCTGTTTACATCCATGCCCAGCGGTAGTTTTGAATTGCCGTCTTGTAAGGGGGATAAACCGCTTTTGCTGTGCTGGTATATGGGGCCAAATTTGGTGCGGTCAGATGTTCTGACCGTAAAGCCAGTATGAGCCATGCCTAGGGGGGTGAAGATATTATTCTTGAGATAAGTCCCTAATTTTTGCCCGGAAAAAAACTCGATTAGTCGCCCCTGTACATCAGTGGAGACGCTATAATTATACCGGGTACCCGGCTGGTATAGCAGGGGTAGGCTAGCCAGTTTCTTAGAAAAATCGTCCAGATTGCGGTCAAAGGACAATACACCTATTTCGTTATATAGCTTGTCAATTGGTGTAGGGGCAAACCCGTAAGCTAACCCAGATGTATGGCGCATAAGATCTCGTATGGTCATGGGGCGCACAGCTGGTACTAATTTCATGCTCCCGTCCGGATTTTCCCCGGCATATACTTTCATATTAGCGTATTCCGGCAGGTATTTGCTCACCGGATCGTCAAGTTTAAACTTGCCCTGTTCATACAAAATCATCATGGCAACGCCGACAACGGGCTTGGTCATGGAATAATATCGTCCCACATCCCTGCGCTTTAATGGGGTTTTGGTTTCGATATTGGAATACCCTGCCGCGCCGTAATAAGTCTCTTTGTCACCTTCATAAATCAGCACGGAAAGGCCGGGTACGCTGCCTTCGGCCACTAAATCGGAGAGCAAACGGTCAATTCGTTCGCTGCGCAATGATTGGGTTGTAATAGGAAATGGCGGCGGAATTTTGGTTTTTATGCGCGTGCTTTCTGCGGTTTTCTGCGGTGTAATATCGGGTGTTGAAGAGCAGGCTTGTACCATTAAGGCAAAACCAATGACCCAGATTTTAAATATATTTCGTAATGTCATGCTAAGCGCTCCGTTATGTGAATGCACATGATAGGAATAGTTCCGAAAAAGGAAAGACAAAACCTTATGAATTGGCTAAGTATCTATTTTGGAGAGAGTTATGGGTAAATTATTAGGAAGTGTTTTTGCGGTTGGCATTTTGCTCTTGGGCGGATGTTTTGGGGAAACCGTGAATAACGAGGTTGTTTCGGGGCATATAAAGCCTGTTGCTAGCACAAATCCGGTGACAACTGACCCTGTTTCCATAGACCCAGAATATCCGCCGACCACGGTTGAGCTGGATTTCAACAGCCACGGTAGTGCGCTGAACGGGCATTTCTATTTGGCGGGTGGAGCAGGGCCGCATCCAACAGTCATCATGTTGCACGGTTTTCCGGGTTATGAGAAAAACTTGGATATTGCTCAGGCTATCCGCCGCGCCGGGTTTAATGTTTTGTTTTTTCACTATCGGGGCGCATGGGGTAGTGAAGGCAGTTTTTCCTTAAGCAATGTGATAGAGGATGCGCAAGCGGCGAGTGCATTTGTACGCAGTCCGGATAGTATAGCTAAATACCGGATTGACCCAAAGCGTATTAGTTTCGTTGGTCATTCCATGGGTGGGTTTGCGGCTTTGGCGGCTGCTGCGAAGGACAAACAGGTCGGTTGTGTGATCGGGTTATCTCCTGCTGATTACGGCATTCGCGGTTCTATGTTTGAGGGCGAGAGTGCAGCCCAAGCTCGTGCTGGTTTTGCGGCCTATGTGGACGGCGAACATTTGCTTGGGCGCGGGTCGCTTAAAGGGACAAGTGGCAAAAAATTGTTAGCAGAAATTGCCAATAATATGGAGGCATTTAGCGTCTGGAAACAGGCTGGTGAATTTAGCGGGCGCAATGTGTTTTTGCTAGCCGCCAAAGACGATACTGTATTGCCGCCGGATGTGTATCATAAGGCGCTGGTGGCGGCATTCAAACAAGCGGACGACGTAAGCCTGACCCACAAGCTTATGGAAGGCGACCATTCTTATTCATGGACACGATTGGCGCTGACACAAGAAGTGGTCAAATGGCTTGGGGCGAATTGTAAGTAAAAATGTAGGAGCAAGCAATGGCTAGAATTTTAATAACCGGAACCAATCAAGGGATTGGGCTTGAGATGGCAAAACAATATGCGCAGCGGGGGGATGCGGTGATTGCCACTTGTCGCTCGGCCAGTGACGCGTTGCACGCGGCGGGGTGTGAGATAGTGGAGGATATTGACGTGACCAGCGCGGACAGTGTTGCGGCGTTGGTGCGGGTGGTCGGTGAACGGTCGATTGATGTGCTAATCAATAATGCTGGCATTCTAACGGGTGAAAGCTTTGATGATCTGGATTTCGGGAGAATGCGCACACAATATGAGGTCAATGCGCTGGGGCCTTTACGGGTTACGCATGCGCTAAACGAAAACCTTGGGGACGGTGCCAAAGTTGGGATTGTTACATCGCGGGTTGGCTCGATGGATGACAATTCATCGGGTGGCATGTATGGCTACCGTATGTCCAAGGCAGCGGCCAATATGGCTGGCGTTAATCTGTCCCACGACCTGCGCCCGCGCGGCATTGCAGTGGCTCTGCTCCATCCTGGCTATGTTCGCACCAATATGACGGGCGGTAATGGCCTAACCGATGCGGCCACGGCTGCAGCAGGACTAATTGAGTGCATGGACGCCCTAACGTTAGACACAACGGGCACATTCTGGCATGCGGAAGGCTATGAATTACCTTGGTGAGAAAATGGGGTAGGTAGGGGTATTATGGAACATTTGGATGTATTGATTATTGGCGCCGGGATTTCTGGTATTGGGGCGGGGTGTCATTTGACGATGACAGCGCCGGAACAGTCTTTCGCCGTATTAGAAGGCCGTGATAATCTCGGCGGGACTTGGGATTTGTTCAAATATCCAGGCATACGCTCGGATTCGGATATGTACACATTTGGCTATGCGTTTCGCCCGTGGACGCAGGGCAATGATATTGCCAGTGCGGCGTCAATTTTGCGCTATCTGAAAGAAACATCCGAGGCATATGGTGTTGATAAGAAAATTCGCTATGGCCACCGGGTCACCAAAGTTAATTGGTCTTCGCCAGATAAACGCTGGGTAGTTGATGTGGCGGGGCCAGACGGTGAATTTCAGATGAGCTGTAAATTTCTGCTCACTTGCACGGGTTATTATGATTATGACAAAGCCTATTTGCCCAAGTTTGATGGCTATGATGATTATCAAGGCCAAGTGGTGCAACCACAATTCTGGCCGCAAGATTTAGACTATAAGGACAAGACGGTTTTGGTCATTGGTAGCGGTGCCACCGCCATTACCCTCGTCCCGTCTATGGCGGGTGAGACCAAGCATATCACCATGCTACAACGCTCCCCGACCTATGTATTTACCCGTCCGGCGGCAGATAAAATCGCCAATACATTGCGCAAAATATTCCCCCAAAAAATCGCCTATAGTTTGGCGCGTACCAAAAATGTACTGCTCAATATTTTCATGTTTCATCGCGCCCGTACCAAACCAGAGAAAGTCCGCGAATTTCTTAGCAATATGGCCAAAGAAGAATTGGGCGATAGTGTAGATGTGGATGTGCATTTCAACCCGCGCTATAATCCGTGGGATCAAAGGCTGTGTTTGATACCGGACAGTGATTTGTTTAATGTGCTTAAGGACGGCTCCGCTTCTATTGTCACAGACCATATTGAACGCTTCACCAAGACGGGCGTTAAATTAAAATCCGGTGGTACCATAGACGCCGATATTATCATTCCGGCGACGGGACTGAATTTACAGTTTTTTGGTGGTGCCAAAACATATATTGACGACAAGGAAATCCATGCAGGCGAATTGATCAATTACAAAGGCATGATGTTTGGTAATGTGCCCAATATGGCGGCGGTGTTTGGCTATACCAATGCCTCGTGGACGCTGAAGGCCGACCTCACATGCGGCTATGTAGCCCGCTTGCTCAATTATATGGACAAGCATAGTTATGATATTGCCATGCCAAAACTCAGTGGTGATATTGAAACCGAACGGCTGGTGAATTTGCAATCCGGATATTTCCTGCGCGCTTTGGATATTCTGCCCAAGCAAGGCAAAGAGATGCCGTGGCGCAACCCAGAAAATTATCTCAAAGACTACAAAACAATCCGCTGGGGCAAAATCAATGACGGTGTTATGTCTTTTGAGTAAGGGCTTGGTGTGATATGAAACGCCCAATTAGATTCGGAGCATCACTTGGCCAAATTATATTTTAATTACTCTGCGATGAATGCAGGGAAATCTACTGTGCTGTTGCAGGCCAGCCATAACTATCATGAGCAGGGTATGCATACTTTGTTGATGACGGCGGCGTTGGATGACCGTGCTGGAATTGGGCGGATTGCTTCGCGTATTGGCTTAGGTAAAGAAGCCGATTTGTTTGGGGGGGACACGGATGTCTATGCCTCTATATCGGCGCGGCACGAGGAAAAACATATTGATTGCGTGATGATTGATGAGGCACAGTTTTTGAGTGCGGCACAGGTTTGGCAATTATGTAGGGTGACGGACGAGCTGCGCATACCTGTGCTTTGCTACGGCCTTCGGACAGATTTTATGGGAGATTTGTTTCCGGGCAGTGCGGCACTTTTGGCGCTGGCAGATCATCTTCGCGAAATTCGCACCATATGCTGGTGCGGGAGCAAGGCGTCTATGGTTTTGCGCATGGATGCAGCTGGCACACCAGTGAAGGCGGGCACACAAGTGGTGATTGGTGGCAATGATGTCTATGCCTCAGTGTGTCGCAAGCATTGGAAATCTGGCGAGCCTCATAGAGACACGCAATAGACGTGGCTTTGCTCAGTCCGAAAATTTATGCACAGGCGAGCGAAGCGGCGAAGCTCTTAAAACAAGCAGAGCGCAAAATTCGCATATTACGCACGTTGGCTTGGGCACCGGAAATCGGGGATGCGTTTTTGGCTGGCGGCTGTGCGACTTTACCGCAAGTGACTTATCCTGAATTTGACGGGACGGAAATCCGGACGCTTCTCTCTAGGGTAGATGCTTTGACCAAGGGCGAGCATCCGGTCTTGCAATGGTTGGCGCGGGTGTCGAAAAAACTGGCATTGGCGAGCGCCATGCTGGAAGGTATGGGGACGCCTGCGTTTTACACATATTCCAAACAGATTTACGGCACACCGACCGACACTATGCTCGATGGGCATACGCGCAATATTGATTTGGCGCAGCATATGGACGCTGCCTTGTCGGGACTGAGTTTTGAACAATTGGTCTTGGGCGGCGAGGAGGCAGATTTTGGCGCAGAAGAATTTGCGAAGCAACTTGCGGTTAAGCTCGACAAATATTTTGGTGGCAATGCCCCGAGCGTTGAAGTGGTACCGCATTTATCGGCCAAAGCGCTTGCAAGCTCGCGCCGTATTCGGGTTCGCGCAAGCGCCCGCTTCACCAAAATGGATGTGCGGCAATTATTGCACCACGAAGCCCTCGTCCATGCGGCTACGGCTATAAACGGGCGTACGCAGACCGATTTTCCAATTTTGGGCGCGGCTCATGCAGGCACCACAGAAATTCAGGAAGGGCTGGCCGTGTTCGCGGAAATCATTACGGGTGCTATGGATCCGGTGCGGTTTCGCCGCCTCGTAGACCGTGTGGTCGCTATTCAAATGTCAGTGGACGGGGCGGATTTTATTGAGGTTTA
The DNA here is from genome assembly GCA_026982235.1 of Robiginitomaculum sp. Lineage (GTDB taxonomy): Bacteria > Pseudomonadota > Alphaproteobacteria > Caulobacterales > Maricaulaceae > Robiginitomaculum_A. The sequence continues at coordinate 11,166 of JALSHM010000329.1, forward strand.
TCAGTATTTCGCAGGGCAGGGCGACAATAAACGGCAAGCATTTGAAGACACACGACGGGTGTTTCGCGGCGGTGTTCTCACGGGCGGTGCGCCGTTCACCAAAGACGGGGTTTATCTCAATGGTCTTCTTCGCGTCCATAATTTCATGCGTACCACTACCAAGCTAGGCCGCGCTGATTTACTGCGCCTGTTATTCGTGGGCAAGTTAGATATAGAAGACGTACCCGCAATAGCTGTCCTGGCCGCACAAGGCAAATTAACCCCGCCAAAAATCCTACCGCCTTGGGTAAAGGACATGCGGTTTTTGGTTAGCTATCTAGCGTATTCGTCATTCTTGAACCGGGTCAAATTGCCGGGTTTTCAAAAATATTATCAAGACAAACTGGCGGATGTTCCGGATATTTGGGACTTTAAATAGACTGTGACGCTTTGCCCCCAAGCGTTTAAGTTTTGTAACTTGCTTTACGTTTTAGTATCAAATAACAATTTACCGAAAATAACAAAACAGGTGTTCTCATGAAAAAGTTGCTTTTGCTTTCCTCCGTCCTTTGTTTGGCTGCATTCCCTGCACATGCCAAAGAGGGCATGTTCACGCCGGATCAATTGCCGGAAATAGCCAAAGATTTGCGCAAGACTGGGTTGAAGCTCAAGCCAAAATCTTTGACTGACTTAACTGCTTTTCCAATGGGCGCGGTGATTTCGCTCGGTGGCTGTACGGCGTCCTTTGTATCTCCACAAGGTTTAGCGGTAACAAATCATCATTGTGCCAGAGGCTCGGTGCAGTTTAATTCGACTGCTGAGAACAATTATTTGAAGGACGGGTTTTTGGCTGAAACTATGGCTGATGAATTGCCTGCGGCTCCTGGGTCACGGATTTATGTGACTGTAAAAGTGGATGATGTTACAGATAAAGTTATGGCAAAGCTTGATGCAAATATGAGTGGCCGAGAGCGTTATGATGCTATTGATGCAGCGAAAAAAAACCTCATTAAAACCTGTGAGGCCGATGCTGGTCACCGCTGCCAAGTGCCATCCTTTTATGGTGGCTTGCAATATAAATTGATTAAACGCTTAGAGGTCAAAGATGTACGCCTTGTATATGCGCCTGCGGACGCTGTTGGTAAATATGGTGGTGATATTGATAATTGGATGTGGCCGCGCCATACGGGCGACTTTGCATTTTACCGAGCTTATGTGGCTCCGGATGGTTCTTCCGCCGATTTTAGCAAGGAAAATATTCCGTTCAAACCAGCGCATATTTTGAAAGTATCGGCGGCGGGTCTGGATGACGGCGATTTTGTCATGGCTGCGGGCTACCCCGGCTCAACCTCACGCTATGCGAGATTGGTCGAAGTTGAAAATACATTTGGTTGGCTCTATCCGAGTTTTGTAACTTTGCTCGAAGATTGGATTGCTACCATAGAAGCGACTGCTCCAGAGGGCAGTGATGCGCGGATAAAGTATGAAAGCCGTTTGGCAGGCCTCAACAATTTTCTCAAAAACCTGTATGGTCAAATTGACGGGGCGCGCCGGGTTGATCTGGTGGGTCGCCGCAAAGCCCGAGAGGCTGAACTGGATAGGTGGATTGGCAAAGACGAGACCCGCGCCGGGTTTGCAGGCGCGATTAAAAACCTAGACGCCTTGTCTGAAGAGAGCGCACTGAAACGCCGCCAAGGGTTTTACTATAATAATGCGACCCGCCCGCAATTGTTGGGTGCAGCACAAAGGCTTTACCGTCTGGCGCAAGAGAAAACCAAACCGGATAATGAGCGCGAAAGCGGTTATCAAGAACGCGATATGACGTTCTTCAAGCAAGGCCTATCACGTATTGACCGCCGTTTTGATGCAAGTGTGGACAAGGCCGAATGGTTGATGTTTATAAAGTCCTATATGACCCGCCCCGCCGCCGAGCGTGTGCCTGCATTCGACAAGGCGCTTGGTTTGGGTGCGGATTTTAACGAAGCCGAAATAAGCACAAAGCTTGATAGCTATTACAGCCAGACAAAATTGGCTGACAAGGAAGTCCGCCTTGGTTTGATGGACGCAGATGTGCCTACGCTTGAGGCCAGCGCTGATCCGTTCATGAAGCTTGCGGTTGCCTTGTTTGATTTTGAAATGAAACAAGAAGCCGAGAGCAAAGATCGAAGTGGTCGCAACACAGTTTTGCGTCCGCAATATATGCAGGCAATAATAGACTGGCAAAAATCCAAAGGCTATACCGCCTATCCGGATGCAAATTCCACTTTGCGCATTACTTACGGCAATGTGTTGGGTGGCTCTCCAAAGGACGGATTGATCTATGAGCCGTTCACAAGACTGGAGGGTATTTTAGAAAAAGATACAGGGGAAGATCCGTTTAATGCGCCGAAAAAGCAATTGGAGTTAATTCAGGCCAAAGATTACGGCAAATATAAATTGCGTTCTATCGGCTCAGTGCCCGTAAACTTCCTGACGGATCTAGATTCCACGGGCGGTAATTCCGGTTCTGCGACCATGAATGCCAAAGGCGAACTTGTCGGGCTGCTGTTTGACGGTACATTCGAAAGCGTCAATTCAGATTGGGATTTCGATCCGCGCACCACAAGAACAATCCACGTAGATACCCGCTATATGCTCTGGGTAATGGAAAAGTTGGACGGGGCGGATAACCTATTGGAAGAGATGACGATTGTGAGATAATGTATTCTCACTCCGTAACGGGGTGAGGGTATTTCTACCGCCGTGTCATAAATGCGAGACGTTCAAACAAATGCACGTCTTGTTCGTTCTTTAATAATGCACCGTGTAGGGGTGGGATGAGTTTTCGGCCATCGGTTTCGCGTAATGTCTCTGGGTCTATGTCTTCGACCATGAGGAGTTTGAGCCAGTCTAGTAGCTCTGATGTTGATGGTTTTTTCTTGAGGCCGGGGACTTCGCGTACTGCGTAGAAGCGTTTTAGGGCTGCCGCGACCAATCTGGATTTTATGTCCGGGAAATGTACGTCGATGATTTTTTGCATGGTTTCTTGGTCAGGGAACTGGATATA
>JALSHM010000330.1 GCA_026982235.1 Robiginitomaculum sp.
ATCCCATGAGGGTATTATTTGCATCGAGAAAATTGCGGGTGGTAATCCGCACCCGCTCAATGCTGCCCGCATTCCGGGTTGCACCTATTGCCAGCCGCAAATCGCCAGTGTCGGATTGAGCGAACAAGCTGCTAAGGACGCCGGGCATACAGTCCGCATCGGGCGCTTTCCGTTTATTGGTAATGGCAAGGCCATAGCGCTCGGGGAGCCAGAGGGGCTGATTAAAACCGTATTTGATGCAAAAACCGGAGAACTCCTCGGCGCCCATATGATCGGTACCGAGGTTACCGAGCTTATCCAAGGCTACACAATCGCACAGACACTCGAAACCACAGAAGCGGAACTTATGGAAACTGTATTCCCACACCCGACTTTATCAGAAATGATGCACGAAAGTGTGCTGGCAGCTTACGAGAAAGCTCTACATATTTAGGAAGTGGCAGAAACGGGTTTAGGTTTTTTAAAGCTGAGTTTTTGTGCAAATTTTGACTTATAATCCAAGGCAGGCTTCTCCACGTACTTCCAGGATAATGCCGATAAGCCAATGGTAATCGGTGTTGCCAAAAATATGAGTGCCAGAATGTTAATTCCAGGGATAAAATGCATAATCCCTTGCAGGGTCGCCCAGTGGTAAATGTAAACACCGTAGGAAATATCGTCATATTTTTTGAGGAAATCCAGTTTTGGGATGACCACATAGGCTGCCCAAAACAGCATATATCCAGCGGTGATAATACCGACAACTTCGAAAATAACCGTATTATTGGTGAGTGCAGTGAGCAATACCAATGGCGGTATCATCAGGATATGGAATTTTAACTTATCCCGATACGCGTAAATCGCCGCCCCAAGACCATAGCACAATCCAAAACGCAACAAGGATTGCAAAGTTGCGGGCAATTTTTCATAAATACCAAAATGATAGGCGAGGGGCACCGCAAGGACAAAAATCAAAAATTGCAACAAAATCATCCAGCGCTGCTTCATCAACCCTAAGGAAAAGGCCAAGAAAGTGCCGATATAGGCTAGGACTTCATAACGCAGTGTCCACAAAGTGGCAGATGCTTGATGCTCGTGATTATTGGGCAATATACCCGGCAATGCCATTTCCGTATCTATAAAGGATAAAACGACAAATGGTTGCTTGAGTGTATCTGGATGCGTGAGATAATCTATAAAGGGCAGGGCGGTTGTCATAAGTCCAAACACAAACATCATCACAAAAACATGTACGATGAGTGCCGGAAATATCCGTAATATCCGCGCCGATGCAAAACTCGCGAGGTTTTTACGGTACATCATAGACCCCGTGACCAGAAAACCAGATGCGATAAAGAAAAAATTCACCGCCATAAAGCTAAAGGTCAAATGGTAAAAAACCTTTGGCTCATTAGAACTATGACCCAGAACAACGACAAAGGCGTGCCCAATCAGCACCATATAGGCGAAAATAAACCGCAAGGGCGTAAAAAAATTATCGTGCCCGTCTCTGATTGTTACCGTTTTAAACATAATATTATCCACCAATTCCCACAAAATTCTTACTTATGGCTGGTAAGCTAGCATAAAATGATTAAATAAGTTTTGCGCCCAATCACTTGTTTTTCACTTGTCTTAACAGGGCTAAAAACCCATATTCCAGCTTATGACCGTACTGATCGATAAAAAGAAAAACCGCAAATCACGCCCTTCGCAAGCTTTGCGTCACCCAGAGAAAGCCCATAAGCCAGACACGGAAGTTTTGCGTAAACCTGCATGGATACGGGTCAAGGCACCTACCTCTAAAGGCTTTGCCAAGACCAATAAAATTGTCCGTGACAAGGGCTTGGTGACTGTTTGCCAAGAGGCGGCTTGCCCGAATATTGGCGAATGCTGGGAAAAAGCCCATGCGACCTTCATGATTTTAGGCGATACGTGTACACGCGCGTGCGCGTTTTGTAATATTAAGACCGGATTGCCAGGTCCCGTCAACCCTGCCGAAGCCGCCGAAATCGGCAAGGCAGTTGTTGAAATGCGCCTCAAACATGTGGTGATCACTTCGGTTGATAGGGACGATCTTGCGGACGGCGGT
>JALSHM010000331.1 GCA_026982235.1 Robiginitomaculum sp.
TCCCGCGCGCGCTCATAGCCGAAGCTATCAATGTCATTGTATTTATTTCAGGCCGAGGTTCTGCCCGCCGTGTTGAAACCATTGCTCGTGTTCTTGGCATTCACGGCGATGAATATGATCTGGAGCCGCTTGCGCCAAATTTCACCCCGCTAAAACTTATCCCCAAAACTAACCCATAAAAGGAGTTTCCTATGTCCACCCGTCACCTAACTTATCTGATATTTATTATCCTCGCTTTCGTATTGTTTGCAGAACCAGCCTTTGCGTCCGGCTCCTCTATGCCTTGGGAAGCACCGCTGACAAAAATCCTCAAATCCATTGAAGGCCCGGTTGCCAAGATATTTGGCACGATTGTCATTATCATGACTGGCCTAACTCTAGCGTTCGGCGATACGGGCGGCGGTATTCGCAAGCTTATTCAAATCGTGTTTGGTCTTTCTATTGCGTTTACAGCGACCAGCTTCTTTTTGTCTTTCTTCAAGTTCTCTGGCGGGGCATTGATCTAATGATTGATGGTTATTCCATACCGCTGCACCGCTCACTGACTGAGCCAATCCTGCTCGGTGGTGCGCCGCGAACGGCGGCTATCTTGAATGGCACGCTGGCCGCCGCCCTCGGGCTTGGTCTCCAGCTTGCGGTCGTCGGAATTATCTATTGGGTCATCTCCCATTCTCTGTCGGTGTATTTCGCCAAACGTGATCCCAAATTTATGGACGTGTTAGCCCGTCATATCAAACACAAAGGGTATCTGTCATGTTGAATTTGTCTGAATATCAAAAACAGCCTGCAAGACTTGCGGATTATCTTCCCTGGGCTTGCCTGATTGCACCGGGAATAGTGCTGAATAAAGATGGCAGCTTTCAGAGGACAGCAAGATTTCGCGGGCCTGATTTGGGCAGTGCGACTGAGGAAGAGCTTGTTGCCACATGCGCCCGTATCAATAATGCGCTCAGGCGCTTTGGTTCGGGTTGGGCTTTATACTTTGAAGCTTGTCGCCATCCTGCGCCTGAATATCCACACTCAAATTTCAAAGACCCTGCGGCATGGATTGTTGATCAGGAAAGACGGGGCCAGTTCGAGCAATCCGAACATCATTTTGAAAGCGCCTATTATCTGACATTCGCTTACCAACCTCCTGCCGATAGCGCCAAGCGCGCCGAGAGCCTGCTTATAGAAAAACCAGATGACGAATTAACGGAAACCGCGTCTGATCATCTCACCGCTTTCATTACCGAAAGCGAGCGCTGCCTTGATCTCATGGGAAATCTATTTCCATTGGCAACATTCCTGGACGATGCCGAAACTCTCACATATTTACATGCTTGCGTATCACCCAACAAACACAAAATTATACCACCCGAAACCCCCGCCTATATTGACGCGCTCATTGGCGGTGCAGACCTTGTTGGCGGACTTGTCCCAAGGCTCGGCGGTGAAAATATACACATGATTACCATACGCGGCTTTCCGGGAGAAACTACGCCGGGGATATTGGACGAGCTTAATTCGCTAGGTTTCTCATATCGCTGGATGACACGGTTCTTACCGCTCGATAAGGCGCAGGCGACAAGGGTTATTGGCAAAAATCGCCGCCAATGGTTCGCCAAGCGAAAATCGGTTTTGTCATTATTACGCGAAAGCCTGTTTAACGAAACCTCGGCACTGGTCGATAGTGACGCCGATAATAAAGCTCTTGATGCTGACGAAGCCTTGCAAGACCTTGGCGCGGATCATGTAAGCTTTGGTTATCTAACCACTTGCATTGTTGTCAGCCATAAGGACGCGCTAATAGCCGAGCAGCAAATCCGTTCCATAGAGCGTATCGTCAATGGACGGGGGTTTGTCTCTATCCATGAAAGCGTCAACGCCGTTGATGCCTGGCTCGGCACATTGCCGGGTAATCCATATGCAAATATCCGCCAGCCTATAATCCATACGCTAAACTTGACACACCTTATGCCGCTCTCTGCAATATGGGCCGGGCCAAAGCGCAATGAACATTTGGACGATGTGCCTTTGCTGTATGCAACAACGGCAGGGCATACGCCATTTAGATTGGTGAC
>JALSHM010000332.1 GCA_026982235.1 Robiginitomaculum sp.
CAGAATAAAATTTAATCCAAGCAAATCCTCTCGCCTTCGCGGGCGAGTTTGTATCCGGCTTTTTCTATGTCTTCATAGGCATTGGTGTTTGGGTCGAGGGCAGGGTTTGTGTGGTTGAGGTGGATAAAGCGGATTTTGGCGCGGCTGGCTGTGTCGAGGGTCTTTAGCATTTCCATTGTGTGGGTAATCGTCGGGTGGGGGATTTTGCGCATATCGCGCCCCGGCAATTCATCGCCGCTATAGAATGTGCCGTCGAAGAGTAGATAATCATTGGCAGCTATAATGTCCGTGAGCTTGGTGCCTGCGTCCGCCCATGCTTCCCAGCTATCAATATCGGGAATATAGACGGCGGATTTACTTGCGCTTTGAATGCGATAGCCAACAGTTTCCGTATATTCACCTCTGTGTGGCACGGTGAAAGGCGTTACAGATATAGTATCACCAAATTTGACAGGGATTCCGTCGGTGAGGGAGTTAATATTGATATTACCCAATTTAACCAGCAAGTCCCAAGGGCCATTATTTTCAAGAAAGCTACGCATTTTCGGCATGGCGTAGACGGGTACGTTCTTTGCCCCCATAGCTTCGCGGCCAAATTGCGCCAATCCAAGATAATGCCCCATATGACCGTGGGTCAGGAAAATCTCGCCGAGTTTCAGACCCTCGACCTCACTGCTAACTTCCAGCATATGCATTTGGTATTTTACGTCGGGCGTGGCGTCGAACAGGGAATAGGTTGCGGTGTCTCTGTTGACGAGGGCGATAGAACTGGCCGTACGGATTAAAGTCGAATCTCGCCAAGCAGGGTCTGCACTATTACCAATTTGTGGCTTGCCTGCATCTTGGGCAGTGCCCAGCACCACCAAATTGGCATTGCAGACATCGGTTTTTATCTCAGTTTTAGATGCTTCACAGGACGCGAGTCCCAATGCTACGATTGCGGACACGCCCACCGTTAAGCACGTAAGAAGTTTATTATTCATAATAGTCACCACCTTTGCCAAGTCTTCGATATAAGCACATAACGAAAGCGGATAATCAATGCTATCTTTATTTGAAATTACCAACAAAATGTTGGGCGGGGGGCGGATTTAAAATTCCTGTAAGCACTAAATATTCAACATATCCCGCAGCGCGTCTAAGTATTCTATCCAAGCTTTATGGCCTTCATCGGTTAAGTGAACTAAGGTTTGTGGGCGCTTGCCTTTATAGCCTTTTTCTTGACGCACGAATCCTGCCGTCTCCAATTTGGTTAAGTGGGTGGACAAATTGCCGTTGGTCGCTCCGGTTTTTTTGAGTAGCTCGGGAAAGCTGGCCGGGCTGGCAGTGGATAAATAGGCCATAATCCCCAAGCGAATGCGCCCGTGAATGATGTCGTTTATCGGGTTTGGGGCACTAGACATAGGCTAAACAATCTCTTTGGGTTCATTGCGTAACTCAATAATACTGGGTATGACGGATGTAAGGACTATGCCGATAATAGCGACCAAGTACAAGTTTGGCGTACCGAGTAAAAACAAGCCTATGGGTACGAAAGCCAACGCAATGCTACTGATTATTAGGTAATGTTTATCACTGCTGATTTTGGCAAGCACATAGGCCGTCAAAGCGTATAAACCAAAGGCAACAGGCATGATAGTATCCATAATATCATAATCGGTTTTTCCCAAAGCGGCACTGAACAAAGCCGAGAGACTATATACAAACAAAAGAGCCGTATTCCCCCTCCACAAGGCCTCCGCGACACGGTTATTCACAGAAGATAGCCCTGGTTTGCCGATGAGGCTACGACCCAGAATAAACGCGCCAATTCCGCCTACAACCCCAAAGCTCAGCCAAATAAGCACGAGCATTTCAACAGCTAGCGGGCTGATACCCCGCAGGGTAGCCCAATGGCTAAACAGGGCTATACATAATAACAGACTCCACCAAAGCCCTATTCGCCCGCCAAGCATAGGTGCGTTTTTACCCTCTTCGGCTAGGGTCTTTACATAGTCGATATCGTCAAGAATGTTGGATTTTGTCATAGTTTTTCTTTCAAGTATT
>JALSHM010000333.1 GCA_026982235.1 Robiginitomaculum sp.
AAATTCAGTGGGGTAAGCAAGACATTATGTTTGCAGGCGGCGGCGAAGAACTGGAATGGACTATGTCCAATTTATTCGATGCTATGGGTGCCATGTCGTCTAAATATAATGACGCCCCCGAAACCGCCAGCCGGGCATTTGATGTGTCCCGCGACGGCTTTGTCATAGCGGGCGGAGCGGGCATGTTGGTGCTCGAAGAATACGAACATGCCAAAAAGCGCGGCGCAAATATCATCGCCGAAGTCACAGGTTACGCTGCCACATCGGACGGTTATGATATGGTTGCGCCAAGCGGCGAAGGGGCAGAACGCGCAATGAAGCTCGCACTGGCGGACGCGGGGCATGATGTCTGTTATATCAACCCTCATGCGACCGCGACACCTGTTGGTGATACCGCAGAGTGCGGCGCAATCCACAAAGTGTTCGGAGAAAACGGCCCCTATATCTCCGCCACAAAATCCATGACCGGGCACTCCTTGGGCGGTGCAGGCGTACAAGAAGCCATCTACTCCCTAATCATGATGAAAGACGGCTTTGTCGCCCCGTCCATAAACATAACCGAACTAGACCCAGAACTCCCACCCTTGAATATCGTCCAAGAGACCCGCGACCACAAAATGAAAGCCTTCATGTCCAACTCATTCGGGTTTGGCGGTACAAATGGTTCAGTAATTATGCGGAAAATTTAGAGAGAGCACAGGATTGCGCGCGCAGATAACCGCGCGCGCCGCTTAGTGTGGTGGCTAGTTCCGCCCCGCCATAATGCCGCCGTCTACTGGCAAGACTACGCCAGTAATCCAGCTTGCTTTTTCGGATGCTAAAAACAAGATAGCATTAACGAGGTCGGCAGGTTTGCCGTTGCGTCCCAAGGGATGCATGGCCGCGAAACCCGGCAAGGCTTCGGCGATTTGTTCGTCCGTCAGGAACGAGGAATAGACGGGCGTTTCGACCACCGCAGGCGCAACCGTATTGATGCGGATATTGTCAGCCGCCAGTTCAATGGCTAGGTGTTTTGTCAATTGATGTACCCCGGCCTTAGCGGCGGAATATGCACTGGACGGTGTGGCCGCAATAGCCTGTGAACCCCACATAGAACCAGTATTGACGATAGCGCCACCACCGGATTCTTTCATGGATTTAGCTGCCGCTTGTGCCATAAAATAACTACCCTTTAGGATAGTGTCTTGGTATTGATCGTATTCGACTTCGGTAGTTTCCAAGAACGGTTTGGGTACGAAAACCCCAGCATTGTTAATAAGAATATCCACATTACCGAATGTCTTTTCGGTGAAATTAACAAGTGAACTGGCTGTATCGACATGACCAATATCGCCAGCAAATATATTGATATTGCGCCCTTTGGGATCAATTGATTTGGCGGTTGCTGCCAGCTTTTCTTGGGTGCGGCCATTGATGACGACTTTGGCACCTGCAGCAACCAATTGTCTGGCGGCCTCCTCGCCGATGCCTGAACCGCCGCCGGTTATGATGACCACTTCGTTTTTAAAGTTCATGATTGTTTCCTTTTTGAAATGTTTAAATAAGTTCATAGTATTTGCCTATCAAGTACTTGGTAGACAGTGGCGTACATAAGTTCTTGCCAGACCTGTGTCAACTGTCTATCTAGTACTTGATAGATATAATGGGTAGCAATATCGTGAGTATAAACCAGCACCCAATTGAGAGAGCCAAATGGACAACTTACACCAACACAGTGAAAAAGCGCTGCACATTCTAAAATCCACCCAATATTTGATCCAGGAAAATGGGTATAACGGGTTTAGTTTTCGTGACGTCGCCGAGAAAGTCGGCATTAAGAGTGCCAGCATTCATTATCACTTCCCGACTAAAAGTGCGCTGGTCAAGGCGGCTACCATTGAGTATATGAAAGGCTTTGACGCTCTTCTAGAGACTATAGAAACCGAAGAGGTAAGTGCGAGCAGGCGTCTGACCCGGTATGGGCAATTATTTGAAAATAGCCTGAGCGAGCACCGTGTATGTTTGTGCGGCATGTTAGCCAGCGATAGCGCCGCCTTGCCGG
>JALSHM010000334.1 GCA_026982235.1 Robiginitomaculum sp.
ATAGGTGCGCCCCTTGCCGTCAGTGCTGGCGGTTGAGGTGCTGGTATTTAGTCCGGCTGATGTGGCTTCCCCGTTGGCAAATGTCGAGCCGCTAATGGTTGACCAGCTTTCACCGGAAAAAGACGAGGTGGAATTGATAGCCCGCATGGCATCATTGTCGCCGGATGTGGAATCCGGCAGTACGATTGCCGCCCCTTCGCCCTCCCCTTCCGAGCGGCCTGTGGCTTCGGCAGTGCTGTAAGCATCTGCTTTGGAAATTGTCGTGACGCTGGTTTTTGTGGTGCTGGCAGTATCGGTTGCGCTTTTTTGCACCGAGCGGGAGCGGAGTTGCCTAACCTTATGTCCGACAACAACGGGGCGGTGGTCTTTTGGGGTTTTGTAATTATGCGCCCCAGCAAAAACACGCTCCGCCATAATTGCGGCATCATCGGGAGAGCCAAGTTTGAAAACGACCTTATTATTGGCCGTGCCCATGACGCCGTGAAAAACTAAATCACCAGCTTCGCGTAATTGCTCCAAATATTGATGCGCCATAATCAGGTGAAGCCCGAACTTTCTCATAGAGCTTAAAATCTCCGGCACGTCACCCGATAGAAAATTTTGCACCTCGTCCACATAGAGGTAAAACGGACGCGCCGTTATCGGGTCACGTTCATAAGCCCGCGCCACTAAATTATTCAGAACCAGCCGACCCAAGGTCTGTTGATCTTCATAAGTCAGCTTGCCGCCAGTGCGGGACAGGTTGAATAACAGCACGTCCCCATTATCCATTGCCTGTTTAAAGTCTATTGTGCCTTTGCTTTGCCCAAAGATACGCCGCATTAAATCGTTTTGAATGAACGGACGAATACGACGAGCCGCAGGGCGGAAAAATTCATCATAGTCTTTGGCCTTTAATCCTTCATAGCTTTGCCAATCAGTTTGCGCGACTTGGTTGGTTAACCTGCTCAAGATAGACCTGCGCTTATCCCAGTGGGCATGAGAATAAAGAAATGGGGCTTCGACCAGCGTCATATTGGCAGACGCCAGCGCGTAACAAATGGCGCGAATAGTTTCGTTGAGAAGCGGGGTTGCCTGTATGTTTTCACCGCCCATAACATGGGACAGTCCGGTCGCCATTGCATCGACTACGGTCGGCAGTGAATATGGGTCATTGACATGTAAGGGGTTAAACCCGAAACAGAAATCCAAGTCAGATGGATTGATAAGGTGGATTTTTCTATCTTGAAAAAGTCCCTCGCGGTTGGAAAGCCATTGAACAATATGGTCATATAATTCCCCGTGCGGGTCGATGAGGCACAGCCCCCGACCTTCGAGAACATCTTGCTGGATAAGTGAAAGCAGGAAGCGGCTTTTGCCAGAGCGTGTTGCCCCAACAACATGCATGTGTTCGGTGCGACTATTGTCTTTCATTTTAAGACGCAGTTGTCTGCCCTCGGTCGGCTTACCAAGGGACAAGGGCGCGGCTGGTATCAGGTCAAACATATATCACCAATACATATTCTTGCGGATCATCTGCAAGATTATTTCCCGCTGGCGTTCGTCCACATCGGCCATACCGTCCAGCATGTTTTCTGCTTTTTCTATTGCACCAACACGGTCAGTCATGCGCTTGGCTTCCTCGATAAGCTGCTGGATATGCTTGGCATCGAACGTGCCGCCCCGCAGTCCAATTTCCCGCTCAAGCCTTTCCAGTTCTTTTTCTTCTTCAGCCAGTTCAATATCCTCACGTCGGTCGTCAAGACCAGACCGCCGCTTGGCGCGGCTATCAAGATATTTCTCAACTGTAATACGCCGATACCGAAAGCCGTGATAAAACGGCTCGTCATATTTCATAGGTTGGACAGTTTTAAACTCGCTAATTTCAGCACCAAATTCGTCAATAATTTTTCCAGTGCGAACGTCCGCAGGTAGGTCGAGCGTAATCGGTTCGGCTCGAACGCCCGTGCGGCGAGTTTCTATAAATGCGTAATAGTTGTAAGTTTTGTTAGCCCGTCCCTCACGGTCAAGGTAAGAGCCTTCGGCTTCATA
>JALSHM010000335.1 GCA_026982235.1 Robiginitomaculum sp.
CCAAAACCTGGTCATTGTAGCTGCTGCTGATCGTCGCCCGGCTTTACAGGCCGTGCGCCAATTTGCGCTTGTTGCCCTTGGCCTGCTCAGTGTGCTGGCTATGGGCTTGACTTTGGCGATTTATATGCAGGTGCGCTCAGGGCTGAAACCCTTGTTTGATTTACGCGATAGGGTGGTGGATATTCGAGAAGGCCGGGCGCGTGCGGTCAAAGGCCGTTATCCCAAAGAAATCAAACCACTGGCAGATGAGCTTAATTCTCTCATTGGCCATAACCGGGATGTGGTCGAATATGCCCGCACCCATGTGGCCAATCTCGCCCATGCGCTCAAAACACCTTTGGCCGTTCTCATGAATGAAGCAGATGGTAAGAAATCCAAATTGGCTGACATTGTGACAAAACAAACCGACACGATGAACAAGCAGGTCGACCACCATTTACGCCGTGCCCGTGCCGCCGCGCGCGGGCAGAGTATTGGCGAGAAAACACCTGTGGCCGATACGGTCAATTCTCTTGTGCGCACGCTTGGGCGTATTTATCGCGCCAAAGATTTAGATTTTCAGGTCGAGATAGAAGACGGGCTTATGTTCAGAGGCGAAAAACGTGACCTTGAAGAAATGGTGGGTAATTTGCTCGACAATGCCTGTAAATGGACACGGGCCAAAATCAAGGTGACAATAGAGACGGACACTGACAGGGGCGCGAAAATTCGTATAACTATTGATGATGACGGCCCCGGCATGGCGGCTGAGCAATATGAAAATGTCCTAAAACGCGGCACCCGCCTCGACGAAACCACACCTGGTACGGGCTTTGGTCTGTCCATAGTCAATGACCTCGCCAAAGCCTATAATGGCGCCCTCACACTGGACAAGTCGCCCATGGGTGGCCTGCGTACAGTATTGGTTATTCCCATGGTGAAAACTTCGTGACTGTGCAATTTATTTGACATGTGGGCTATTTTACTTACACTGTAAGACAAATGCTGACATTGTAAGTATAGGATATTGTTATGCCCACTACATCATTTACTTTGCGTTTGGATACGGATTTGAAAAAACGGCTTGAGCAAGCGGCGAAATCTGCTGACCGATCTGCTTCCTATATGGCCGCGAAGGCCATTGAAGCTATGGTCGAAGCCCGCGAAGAAAAACGCCGTGCCATAGAAGCGGCTGTTATTGAGGCGGACAAGGGTGTGTTTATTTCTTCAAAAGCCATGCATAAATGGATTGATTCTTGGGGCACGGAAAATGAATTGCCGCCACCGCAACCAGACATTTTTTTGCAGAAAGAATAGGCTGTGGAAGTTATTTATTTATCCTCAACGATTCCGGATATTGGTTGGTTGACGCATTACTATGAAGAAATATTCCCTTCTGGTAGGGAAAATATGCGGACGCAATTTTATGCGGCTGAACTTATGTTGGAGCATAACCCTTTTATTGGCCGTTTAAATGAGGATGTCGATGGGGTAAGAGAACTGCAAATGTCAAGAACGCCGTTTTCTTTTCTCTACCGCGTAACTGAGACTCATGTCGAAATCATTCGTGTTTGGAATCAAAGACGCGATCGGACGGCTTTGAAATTATGACCAAGCATTACCAAAAACGAAGCGCCCCCTCGGCAGAGCGCAATAAATTGCCGATTGGTGTACAATTAAACACCCTGCTGCCGGAAAATGCCCATGTTTTGGAAATTGCCTCGGGTACGGGGCAACACGGCGCATATTTTACCGAAATACGCCCGGATATTGTCTGGCAGTATTCTGATATTGATAAAAATGCCCATGAAAGCCAGTTGGCTTATGCCTTGGATAAGCCTACGCAGTTATTAGCGCCGCTCCAATTGGATGTAAGCCAGGAGAATTGGTGGCAAAATATTGCACCTATTACCAATATTTATTGCGCCAATATGATCCATATAGCGCCTTGGGAAGCGGCAATGGGCTTGGCGAAGGGGGCGGGGGCATTGTTAGGCTCTGGCGATAAACTGTTTCTTTACGGGCCGTTTTTGATGGGGCATGAG
>JALSHM010000336.1 GCA_026982235.1 Robiginitomaculum sp.
CTGATTTATCCGCACCGCCCCGTAATCAGACATCAGCATGACGTATCGGCTATAATTTATGAGGTGCGGGAACTCGCCCTGATCTATTTTTATTTGGCCGATATGGTAAAGGCACCTCTCCCCAACCTCAGCCTTATAAAGCCAATCCCGAAACTGGTAAACCGTGAACGCGCAGGCATCAGGCGTCCAGTGGAGTTTTCGTCTCTGCTTCATCTATCGTCCAGAATTTTACGGCACATGTGCCAGCCTTAACATACCAACTGCGAGTCTGTGAACTCCCCCACAACCATTTGTCATCTGGGGTAACTTGCATCGAGTGCAGAAGGTCATGCAGCGCCTTTGTGCGGTTGTCAGCATCTGCCGGATCATCGGCCGGCCAATAAATCTCAGTCCTATACCAAGCGTTGCCGTTGCGCAGTTTCTTAAACCCTCCCGTTCGTGAGAATTTTTCCTGCACAACAAGTCCAGCGTGCGCAAGCCACGATTTGTATTTCTGAGAGCGCCGCTTGCTCTTGGTGTGCAGCGCGTTGGCAGAGGGTGGGATAGGGAGGACTAGCAGGCCCTCAATGTGCTCTCTGGATGCGAATCCCATCACTGCGCCGTTGAGTGCCGGAATTGCCCGCTTGGAGAATAGCAAGCGGCCAGCTGGTCGAGCGTAAGGTGGCGATGGTCCTTAGGGATAATTTGCACAGCGCGCACGCGGCGCAAGCAGCTTTGCGTCCTGATAATTCCGCCGTAACTTTTAAGTTGCGGTTTAGATGGCGCGGTGCGCGGCATCCATCGGCCCGTGATACTTTTCTCTTCGTAAAATACGGTCATACTATCACTCCACCATTACAAATTTATCATAAAACTCAAGTTTGTTCGGGTGCGCCTCCGGATCAATCTCGCCTGCCTCCACGGCCTTATACAGCAGCATTAAGATTTTGTCGTGATCATTCCCGTGGTGACCCATCCATTTTTTGATGGTTGGTTTATGGTCAGCACGTGCCCAGAAAAACTCGCCGTGCGGGTGGTTGGCTGTGTCCACCCCAGCGCGGCCAAGCAGATCAATAGCTGACGGGTATGGGATAGGGTCAGTGCGTCCGGGCGCTGGCTCTGGCCCTGCGTCCTTAAAAACAGGCTTTTCGGCTTCTCTCTCGTCGAGATCAACAACAGTTTCCTGCGTTGGTGGCGGCGAAGGCGGCAGAAATGGCGCGGGTGAGAGCTGAATATCCTCCAATTTGATTTCGCGAGCTGGGTTGTTGGGTAGATCATCACATCCATGATGTAGCACGCATACGTCTTCGGCCACATCCAACCGCATCCCCCGATGCTTGTAATCATCACCCTTGCCCACATCTGCATTATCAACACCCGTAGCGCGATCAATAATCGCCCGAGGCCCGCCAGCCATGAGGTTTTTATCGTGCCAAACCCAGACATCTATTCCGTTTTTGTTGACCCGCCTTATTTTATGAGCCTCAACAAGCGCTGGCATAAATGTGTGTGTCCATTTTTTTTCACCTTGGCCAATCATTCCGGCACAATAAGATGGCGGCTCGCATGGGATACCCTCGTTGTTGTGGATGACCATCAAGTCAACCAGCAAAGACAATACCCCCCTGATTTCACCAGACAATCCAGCCCCGATGTTAAGAGCCTCTTTTGCATCGCGGATATATTTGTGCATGTCCTGATCCTTGTTAACATATAGGGCAATTGGGATTTTTTTTGGTCTAATCTGGGGCTT
Organism: Robiginitomaculum sp.; assembly: GCA_026982235.1. Classification (GTDB taxonomy): domain Bacteria; phylum Pseudomonadota; class Alphaproteobacteria; order Caulobacterales; family Maricaulaceae; genus Robiginitomaculum_A. The sequence goes on from JALSHM010000336.1 coordinate 1,733, forward strand.
ACTTATCCCAGATTTATCTAAAAGTAAACCGCGCGGCAGTTTTTCTATATCAGTTCGTTTATATGTTTTTTGCCCTCGCTTATTGACAAAGCATGGCACAACCAGCGTATTAAGCAATCTCTTGGTGCTTACCTCGCCGTAAATCAAAAGCCTGGAAACCTGCTTAACGGTTAGCCTTCGCACTTTGGGCCTAACTTGTTTTTGGGGTGAGTTTTAAGATCTTAGGCATAGATCACCGCCTTTGCTTGCGTGGTGTTGCCCCCATATTATAAGTTGTTGCGATTTATTTTGCAATATCTGCAAATACCGCTTGCAATACAGGGCAACCGCCCCTATATTAGACATATAGAGAGGCACAACGCCTCGCCAGCAAACGGAGAGATAAAATGACAAAGATCAATATAGACGGCACCACAATCAAATTTGCAAACGGCACGGAAGCCGAATTTGCTACCCTCGCACCTGGCAACATGATGCTGGCCTTAGAGTATGTGGCGGTTAAGGCGCGCCAACAACAGCAGTTAATTGCCATTGCCCAATATCGCAACGGCTTTAGCAAACTAACAATGAACGATATGCTTTTTGGCTGCGTTGAGGCCCCTGCCGCAGCCCCGGCATGTATGATCGAGGCGGCGCAAAATCTAGAAAGCGAAGTGGCGCGCCTTGAGGCAGCTATAACGCGGCGCATTTTGCCAACAGCAACACCAGCAGAAGCTGTTTGATGGACGCCACAAAAAACGAGGAGATGACACGATGATAAACTACAGCAACTATTCCTGCCGCATGGGTCAAGCCAATGGCTGCCTGCAAAAGGCACAAAGTTACATGGACAAAATGGAGCTTGACCCCGCGTGCTTCGGGCCTGCAAAAAAAGAGGAGCTTAAAAAGGCCTATAAACATTTCAAAAAAGCCGAGCATTTTGCACGGCTTATAAGAGCCAGCCTTAAGCCTGATAGCTATGAGGCAAGGAGCAATTGGGAAAACCTAATTCACGTCGCAGAATTTTCAGCTTTCGACCTTAAAAATCAAGTTGAAGATTGGAGATTCTAAATGACTTACCTTAAAATCAAAGCCGCCCGCCACGACCTCGGACTATCAGTCCGGGAATTTGGGCAAATGCTGGATACGGACGCAAGCACGATCCGCAAGATGGAGACAGCGCCAGACAAGAGCCAACACCGGAAGCCCGCCCCTCGCATGGCGCGCTTGATAACAGCGTATCTGTCTGGATATCGGCCTGATGATTGGCCTGAATAAAGTCAAACTTTTTGCACTAGTGTAGCTACACTATTTTTGACTTATAAAAGATCACAAACGAGGACATTACAATGACCAACAAATTCGCAAAACGCCTAGCCGATAATAACCACGCCGTGAGAATGCGCCGTGAGCGGCGCCGTCAAGAGATGTGGGAAACCATTACGGATGTGATCACCTTGGCGCTCCTATGCGGCGCTATCGGCATCCTGATTGTGCTTATGGTGGTTCTGCCATGGTGAGCGCATCGATATATGCCGCCGTTGCGCCGCTGGGTGCAATCCTGATCGCCGTTGCCTGCGCTTGGGTGTTGGCAAGTCACTTTACGAAATAGGGATTTACATATGCCAACCGAAAGGTCTTTTTCTGGATGTTTTACTAACTCATTCCCATTTTTACTCAGTCGCTGCCAGCCCTTCTGGCGAAACATTCCCCTTGTATTTCGAACACCATGGATGTGGCCAAACATACCTGCTGTAAAACTAGGGTCATCGTCCACGGCGTCAGCCATGGCACCTACAATTTCCTCAATAATTGGAATGAAATCCTGCCTAGTGGCATCAAAAACCTCTCTAAGTCGAGATGTAACCGACCATTCATCACTGTAGATTTTAGATACTTGATTCATAGCGGCCTCGATAATATTTGCTACCTCAATTGAGATGGAAAATATTATCGCGCAGGTCAATCAGTTTATTTGCGCCAGCGTTTCTCTGCCGCATTTTTGGCGATTTCTGACCGTTGTCCAGGCGTCAAGTTCGCCGCGCGAGCCTTCCCACCCTTAGCTCCAAGTGCTTTTGCCGCAGGGTCTTTCCCATCATCCGGGGTTTCGTCTCCAATTTCACCTGTAGCTATCTTGCCAATCATTACGGCTAAGCCGATTGCATCAGCGGGGCGCTTTTGCCCCTTTGGTCCTTTAGGCATTTCGCTTGTCCTTACAGTCATCCGTTTGAACCAGAACCAAGCGATTGTTATCCAGTTGATCATATTCTTTTCTAGAATATTTTGACTCAGCCACCTGCCAAATCTTAGACCATCCAAAGTCCGTAATGGCCTCTGAGCTGCTACTCACAACAACTGGATAATCGTTTATATCCTTGCTAAACTTGTTTATTCCGTTGACGGTCGTGACCTGTCGGCCATCTGGGGTTAATGTCATTCCTAAAACTCCTATGCTTTGCGCTAAGCATAACATAGTTATTGCGATGGGCGAGGTCAAATTTCAAAGTGAGACACTACCTAGAATTGCGTCCAGCTTGTCGCATAGATTAATCCGCTCCAGCCACTCATCGCTGATAGAATATCTTATGCCCATATGATCGAGCGCCGCTTTTTCAGCAAATCGCAATTCCGCTGCCAAATCTGGAAATGCCGTTTTTGTTGGACCCGGAACATCACCAACCATGCCCTCTCCCGAATCATGCAGCAGCGCGGCCTTGATAGCCTCGGCGGGTATATCTGGCCATAAATTCGGCATAAGCACCGCCACGCGTCCGCTGTGGCCGTTTAGCTGGTCTCTTACGATGATTTCAGGGTTGGTATGCCAGCGGTCAACATGTGAGGCCCTCCAAACGGCGTAAATTTGTTTAGGGGTCATATCGGTTTCCTAACTGATTTTAGAATTGCATCGCTATCGAATTTTGGGCCTGTCCGCGTTTGCTTCGGCCAGCCATAGCCGCAATTTTGCGGTGCTACGGTGCGAGGCCGCGCGCTGGGCTATCGTGGCCCGCAGTGTGTCAAAGCGGGCTGCAAGGGCCGCTGTAGGAGTTTCGCGTGGTGTCATTTATCTATTCCCATCGCCGCAAGCATAGGTCCAGGCGCTTCGGCACACTCATCATCCGGATAATCTCTGTCCATCTCCAAGCGCGACCTGCACGGCGCAACCCACAAAAATTCGGTTTTTAGAGGTGCTTCGCCCGCAATCCAGACCAACCATGAATATGATGTGGCAGTAGATAAATTCTTGTTGAGCGAATTTTTCTGCATGGGAACCCGCTCGGCAAACTGGAGTATATAGCTGGGCGGATTTTGTGAATAAAGATTGGCATAGCGCCCTTTGCCCTCAAGAAAAGCCGAGCGCACAAGCATTGCAAAACCGACATCGGCAACGGCGGCAGCACGAGCTATAAACTCCTCCGCGAGCCTGAAGGGCGGGTTGGTTATCACCCAATCAGTGTGCTTAACATCGCACACACCATCAATCAAAAAATCACACACCGCATCTTGCTCCCCCACAGGGGCCAGCCAATCGTATTTTGAGACATCGGAGGCATAGACAAAGGCGAAATACTCCCACAACGGAGCTGCCATATGCCCGCCGCCACAAGCAGGCTCCCAAACAGTCTCGGTAGTAACGTCATAGTCTCGATTATCAAGAAACTCACATAGCGCACGCGTGGCCCAAGGTGGTGTCGGGAAATAATCTAAACTGTCGTGCGGCTCGCGGCGCTGCTGCATTATAGCACTTGATTTGTTCTGTGTCATTTCTCTGCCTTTTCCTTTCTGGCGCGCGCTTCTTCCAGGTGTGCTTTACAGGCCCAGAGATAGCCGCGCTTGCCATCCGGCGCGAATGATCGAGGCCCAGCGCGGCGAAATCCGTAAGGGGCGTTATGTGGGCAATCTGGGGAAAAGCAGCGGTTCATCCCACTTCCCTATTAACCTTGGCAAGCGCAGCGCTGGCGCGGTCAACAAGCACCGCCTCATACATAGCGTCTTTCGGGTCGCTAGCGAAGTTCATTTCGCTTGGTTTCATTTGTAACTTTCCTAGAATATTTGAATTGCATTTTCGCCAAGGTCAGCGCGGCCATGTAAATTTCTGTTTTTTCGGTGTCATTGTCGGCCTCAAGTTTGGCCACAAATTCCGCCTTGGTGCCACCGAAGCATCCAGCGCGAACGAAAATACCTTCATCCAAATCAAAAAAATAAACTTTCCTCAGTTTAGAACCAATTCTTTCTGTTGCGAAATATGGGCTATTGTGGGAGCACATGCGGCCTTTTTCAAAGCGGCACCACTCACCAAAGCGGCACCACTCACCAAAGAGGCATGACTCACCAAAGCTGCATGACTCTTGGAATTTCTTTATGGCGGTATAGTCACCTGTCGGGCACTGCTTGCGTCCGTTAATAACTAGTAGCGCATCAAATTCTACCTGTGTGTATTTTTTCATTTTATTTCTCCGTTTGTTTGATTTCCGGAAAAGTGCATATTGGAGATCCATAGGGCAATCAAAACTGTATCCCCCTTGCCTTAAGCTGCTCTTCCGTCACCAATGATCGATCAAGCATCTCGCGGACAAGGCTTGGCGTAAAACATGAATTTGAGACAAAGGCATTCTGGTTTTTTATACTTTCAGACCAATGCGCCGCCATATCAATTTTTTGGACCGAACCGCCATTTATCTCACGCCTTATAAGCGCGACAATGTGACCCTCGTTTGGCTTTTTGTTCGGGTTCTCGATAACGTGGGCATCAAACGCCCTGCTAATTTCGCCGATGGTGAATTGCTCAAGCGCGTCCATCCACTTTAGGAACATTTTGGCCTTCACTACTTTGGATGATGGGTTCCTCCACCACCCTCCGTTGTTGAGCGAGGCTTCCACCTCCAGCCCAATCAGGTCACGATGGTGGTCTAGCTCTTGCCGCCGCTTGGATGATGTCGAGAGTTTCTTCGCCTTGATTGCGTGAAGTTCTGTTCCCATATTTTCGCCCTCCTACCGGCGATACCGGCACCAAACCCGGCTGAGCCTTAGCTCCGGCGAATCGTGCCATTGGTTCTGAAAAATACTTAAAAGACACTGCTGGTCCGTCCTGTTTGTTCGCGGTCGTTTCGGTGATTACACCAAGAATTTCCGATTCTGTCAACCCGAGAGATTGCCATCGCCTGAGTTCAAGCATATCCGTTGGCGTGCCGATCAGCCTGCCCGTGGCGGTAAGGCCGCTTTGGTCGTGACCCATGGCGACAATGATTTTATCCCTAAAAGTTAAATCTTGATTTTCCGCGCGCGCGTTACCACCACCATATGGCTCTGGTTCTGGTTCTGGTTCTGGTTGGCATATGCGTTTATCTTGCTTCCGCAATGCGCCCGCATTATTGTCACCGTTGATTTTATTGCATTTTACATCCCAACGCTCTTGTGCTGCTGCTCTAGCTTTCGATGATTTTTCTACAACTTTATTTATTTCTTTTGCAACTCTTTCATTAAATATTCCACCTTCTCCCTCTGAAACCTTCCCTTCGCTGATTAAATAATTGAGTATTTTAACAAAGTGTCGCTTAGAATTGCAGCCGCAAATACGGTAAAGACGATCATCATTGCGCTCAATCGGCTCTGCCATTTCATACATTCTCGCGATTAGTGTAATGTATACGCCGACCTCATCAGCCTTCATCCCGAGCGTGCCGGCTAACCAATCAGATGGGTAAAAAGGTATGTGTGTAATACTCATCTTATTGTCCACTACCAGTATTATCAGGCATCCAGCCATTGCGGATTGCTTTACAGTGCCGGCTAACCGTGCCTTTATTTAAGTCGAGTGATTTGGCGATTTCATATACCTTAATTTTCGGATTGTCGCGCATTATCTCAAAGATTTTAGTGCGGCGATCCATGCCGACCGTGCGGTCATGCGCGTAGCTTTCATGTGACATAAGCATCTCCATTCAGGTTTTCTCACCTATATCTTAAAAAATAGGTTGCGCGCAACCTCCAATTATGTAATGGGTTACATATTAAGCCCGCGAAAGGAATAAAAATGGATGATTTCACGAAAAAACTTGCCGATCTAAACCATGAGGAGAAAATGCGCAAAGGGCGTGCTCGGTCTAAAATGTGGTCAGATATATGGGAGGTTGCTACAGATATTATTGCCACTACCATTGTGGCGGTTCTTATTGTTGGCGCGATTTACGTGCTTTTGTCACAATGACGCGCCCCGCAACAGAGCAGGAATATGCTCAGAAATACGCTGAATATGCGGCGGCTTGCCGTGCCAGCAGTAGGCCTGATGTTCGCGAATATCACCGAACAGGAAAGCAGTGGCCGCAGGATGTATTGCTCGGGAGGCCATGCACAAAGGAAGCCATTAAAACACGGGCGTTGATCTTGGAGGGCATGCGCGGGAATCTGGGATGGCTTCGGGCTTTCGAGGTTTACCAACTATGCCCTAAAATTACATCTAAGCGGAGATTTGAAACCGCTATTTTGTGGCTTACCGGGTCGGGTGAGGTCGAATTGGACCGGTCTGGTCGGTATAAACTTTATAGGTTGGGTGGCAACAAGGGAGAATAATATGCAATATGAAATCAAAAACCGCTTTACGGGGCATGTGATTTATACCGCCGAAATTGACGTGGAGGATTTAGCATGAGTCGCTTGAACGGGTCAATCGCTGCCAATAACGCCAAGGTGCGCGCTCGCCGCGAGCTTGGTATCGAATGGCAAGAGCAGGAGATTGCGCGGCTTGAGCGCAAAATCAGGCGGATTAGGGCTGTATTCTGGCCGATCTGGGGAGCGTTGGTATTAGCCGCTGTGGTTAATGGCGCTTGGCGTTTTATGTAATTCATCCGGCTGGGTATAGACACCCTCCAAAGCCGTAAATGGGGCGCGCGGTGCCGGAATGAAGCGCCCCACAATCAAGGAGAATGAAATTATGAAACATGACGATTTAATGCCAACACCGCCGCCTATAGGTGATGGGGTAAGTGTTTGCAAACCTGTGAGCAGGCCGGTGGATGAGGATAAAGCCACGACGAAGCACGATATGTTGAAAAAGCGCGTATCTGACGCTAAATTGCAGGCTGATAATGCAAGTTGGAACATGGGCGAAATCCGCAGGAAGGATCTTGACCGCGCTAAAGGCGAATTGCGTGAATATGAGCGTGTGATGGAGACGGGCGGCGATCCGGCCTCTGATGCTGTTGAAAAATACGTGGTTTTCGACACCGAAACCACGGGTATTTTTCTATATCGGCTTGGTGACGGCTCACCAGCCCCAGCGGATGGCCAAGGACAGCCGCGCCTCGCTTCCTTTGCGGCAATCATCACTGATGCTGATGGTAACGAAATGAGCCGAGAAAAGCACTATATCCGACCAGATGGTTGGTCTATGCCGCAGGGCGAACTCCCGAGCGGGAAACCGGCGGCCGGCAAAATCAACGGCCTCACCGATGAGTTCCTTACCGAGAACGGCGTTGATGTCGAATATGTGCTAGATTTGTGGGAGGGGTATATCGCGCGCGGGCTTATCCCAGCCGCATTCAACGCTCAGTTTGACGCAAAGATGATGCGCGCCGAGCTGCGCCGTGCGGGGCGCGATGATCTGTTTGAGCAAACCAAACAAACCTGCATCATGCGCGCGATGAAGCCATACAAAGAACAGGGAATGGTGTTAAATCGCGGATATGTGAAGCTTTCGGTCGCCTGTGATTTTTTTGGGATTGTCAACGACAACCCTCACGACGCTATGGCCGACACAGAAGCGACGGTGGAGCTGCTTAAAATCCTGATCAGGGATGGCAACGTAATCCCGCCGAAGGTCCATTACGCGAAAAAGGCAGGTGAGTGATGGAGCGGCGGTGTAAATGGCATGAATGTGGTAAGGAATTCACCCCGGGCCACGCGATGCGGCAGTATTGCTCCCCCAAATGCCGGAAACGGCGCTTGGACTGGACAAAATCGCGCGGGTCCGCGATTGTGAACCGGATACTATCAACAAGTCCATCAGGCCTTCATGTTGTCGCCTTTGATGAGCAGCGTAAATTGCTTGCGGAAATACACGGGAAAGCGCCGCACGCGACAAAAAAAGAGATCAACGATCTAAAAAAGACCATAAAACGTATTGAGTTTAATACATATAATGGGTAATGTGTTGGGGCAGGCTACCCGCGAAAACAGCCTGCCCCGAAGCAACTCAGTGGTTAGGAGACTGAATTGACAGATAAAAAGATAAACGACTATCAAGAAAAACGCAACATGCTTGCCGCGCGAAAAGTTTTCACTTATGCGCCTATGCAAGATGGTCGCGAGTTTCTTGCCCGTGTTAATGGTTGGCCAATTGATTTTCGTGGTAAAACCGCAATGCAGGCAGTAAAGCGCGCGCGCGCATTTATAGAGGTAGAGCTTAAAAAGCTTGATGCGGCTGAGGAAAAGCGCTTGCGCATGTCGAGACCAAGTAAATGAACGAGCCAACCCCAATAATGCGGCTTTTGAGGTGGCACCGCGCGTTTATGCGTGGCGACAATCCTGACCGGCACGATGGCTGGCCGGAATGTGGCTGGTATAAAATGCAGCGGGTAAAAAATGGCCCTTGGCTTCCCGTGGAAATATGGTGTGACCAGAAGATAGATGAGCACGGGCTACTTATTGATGACGAGGTTATCCGTGCGCGCGTCTGGGGGGAGGAGGAGGATGCCGCTGAAATATGGACATACCTCAAGCCAATTTCCCGCAAAGAGTTTGAAAACCTGACCGAATATCGCCTGAGAAATCAGCATATCCTCCAAGATTACCAATCGATTGACTTGTCGGATATACCTACACCAATCCCAAATGGAGCATAAAATGAACGATATAAACCCCGTTTCACCTGATGAAATTACCACCAATCCGGGTCCAAACCCTGATACCGGTATTGGCGGCAACAACCCGCCGGAGCCGATCTATGATCAGACTGAATATTTTGAGCTTAAAGCCAAGGTGGCCGCTTTCCTTGAAACGTCCAATAAATGGAAAAGAGCCAAGATCACCAACGAAACCTATGCGGCGGCGCTCACTGACCAGATTTCAGGGTTGCGTGGGTTGTTTAAGCGCATAGAGGATGCCAGAAAAAAACGGAAGCAACCGTTTATTGATGGCGGCAAGGCTGTTGATGCTGATTTCAATGGGCTGAAAGATTTGGTAACGGCATCGGCAGATAGTTTGAAGCCTGTCTTGCAAAAATGGTTGGACGCCGAGCAGGTTCGTTTGGACGCCGAGCAAGAGCGTAAGCGAGCGGCGGCACGGGAGGACGAGCGCATTGCTAACCTCAAAGCCATGGAGGCGCAGGAGAGCGGCGATATAGAGGCTGAGGTGGAGGCTGAAAGACTGCAAAAGAAGGCTGAAAAGAAAGCTGTTTCTGCTGCCAAGTCAGTTGCGGCTGTTGCCAAAAGTGCCTCCGGTGCTGGGCGCACAATTTCGCGCCGTAAACGCAGGCACTGCACAATCACCAACCACCGCGTTTTGTTTATGCATTTCCAAGATCACCCGAAGGTGCTTGAGGTGCTTATTAACCTCGCCAATGCTGAGGCAAATAGTAAAGAGTTTACTGACGAAAGCGCCATACCAGGCGTGAAAATCGAAACAAAAACCACAATCGCTTAACTAGCTGAACAAGGAGTTCAATAATGCAAGATATTATCGAATACGATGATGGGAACAACAAAGAACCAGCCGGTATTGATGCGTTGGTCCGTGCCGAGATCGACATGCAGATTTCTACAGCCCATGCCTACCCGCGCTCGATGGACCGCGTAGCCAAGCGCGTGATGTCTTTGGTGACATTGAGCAAGGAATCGGCTGAGTCCTGCGTATACGCGCTGCCTCGTGGCGGCAAAAACATTATGGGTCCATCTATCCGGTTGGCCGAAATGCTCTACAGCCAGTGGGGAAACTGCCGTGGCGGCACCCGTATCACCGAGGTTAACCGTAAGGAGCGCTATGTTGAGGCAGAAGGCGTGTTCCATGATCTCGAAACAAACGCCATGACAACAAAGCGCGTGCGCAAAAATATTGTTGATCGGAATGGAAAGCTGTTCAATGACGATATGATAAATACCACGTCAAATGCTGTTGCCGCCATTGCTTTCCGCAACGCCATTTTGAGCGGGATCCCTCGCATGATTTGGGGGGAGGCTTACGAGGTGGCACTGGTGACTATGCGCGGCGACAGCAAGACCCTTGCTCAACGCCATGATGATGTGATGAAGGGTTTTGCCGCCTTTGGTTTGAATGCAGAGCAAGTTTATAAAATTGCTGGCGTTGAAGGTAAGCGTGATCTTGATATTGATAAGATCATCACCCTGGGCGCGACATTCACCGCATTAAAAAACGAAGAGATCACGGTTGAGGAGCTGTTAGCATCTGCTGATAGTGCCACTACAACATCCGGCAGCATTACTGGCGGCACCAAGCAGCAACCATATAATGGCACGGCACCAGAGCCAGAACCCGAAGAAAAGCCAAAACGCAAGCGCCGGACAAAGGCCGAAATGGAGGCAGCTCGACTTGAAGAGGAAGAGGCGAAGCGCGTAGCGCAAGAGCGCAAACAGCAAGTCAATACGCCGCCGCACGATCAAGATACTGGCGAGATCAAGGAAGAGCCAGCGCCGGAGGTGAATCGGGAACAAAAGCCTGGCCCTGAGATGGGTTCGAATATGGATGTGGGCGACAATGAAGTGCCGTCTGCCAATTACGACACCGTGTTCAACCAGATCATCCAAGACATGATGGATGGTGCAGGGCAGGATGACATAAGGGGGGTATGGGGCGACATTATCAATAAGATGGAGAACGAATCGCCGGAAACCTATAATCGCCTTATGGAAGAGTTTAAGGCCGCAGAAGAGGGTTGAGAGCTTCTCTTTATGGCTCGGTCCGACAACCGAGCCAGTGACGTAATCTTTGGAGGATGATATGAACGAAGAAACAGGAATCGGCCACAACTCAGATGGCAATGTGCAGCAATCACAATACCGCGCAACCGAATACGAGCTACGCGCCTTTGTCGAGCGTTACGAGCGCCTCGAGGTCGAGAAAAAAGAGATCGCCGACCACATGAAAGAGGTCATGGCTGAGGCTAAAGCGCGCGGTTATGACACCAAGATTTTGCGCAAGATTATCGCGCTGCGCAAAAAAGACCCGCAGGAAATCTCCGAGGAAGAAGCTGTGCTTGATATGTATAAAGAGGCGCTGGGCATGTGATGAATCTGAAAGTTAAATACGTGAGCATAGCCGATCAGGAAAACCCTGGAAAAAGGCTTCACAAAATCAAGTTTACAGCTGGAGGAAGTCCTTTCATTAGTGTGCATTCATATTTTACGAAGGCCAGCGCAATATCGGCAGCCAAACGCTTAAACAAAAAACTTGGAGAAAATTAAAATGGCGAATGTGAATATAAAATTGCTCCAATTGGCGGCAAAATTTACCTTAGGAGTATTTGATGAGCGTGGAAAATACTGTGACCACGTTTTTATTGAGCCATCACCAGAAGGTGGTGTTTTGATCGTCGCGTTAAATTACTACTGTATGGCTGTTCTACATGACCATGGCGGCAAAATTTCGCGGAAAATTGCTGTGAAGATCGACAATAAAAAACTCAAAAACTCGGACCATCATATTGAGTTCAATGAGCACAATCAATTGCAACAAGGTCCGATCTTGGTTGCTAATGCCAAGCCGCCAAACTGGCGGAAAATTGTGATGGATGCGCATGATCTTCCGGATGGAAGTGGATGTTTGTCGTTTGACTGGCGCAAACTTAAAAAGATATGCAAGGCGGTGGAGGTGTTTGGCGGTAATACCCGCTATTACCCGACAATTATTAAATCAAAAGATGGGCCGATGGTTGTTAAATTTGACACCTTCATAAACGGGTTTTTCTTACTTATGCCATGCATTTCGGACGGGCCGACTGTTCCTGTTACTGCCGACGATATGGGGCTTTTTGATGGGAGTGGCGAAGCATGACTGGCCACCCAATAACATTCAGCGCCTATATGGTTCGTGCGCTACTTGATGGCAGCACCACGTTTGAGGTTGATAACTGCAATATATCGGAGGCGCGGAAATGACCAAAATTCAGTG